>CBDUYZ010000018.1:0-17906 GCA_965371575.1 uncultured bacterium | reverse complement strand
ATCGAACACGGCCGTAGACCGGTTCATAGCCGCTGCCAGCGGCTATGAGCAGCCAGTTGCAGAGAATTTCACTGTTGCCCTGTCCGGTCAGATCGAAGTTCCCGTCGAGCCAGGCGCAGTCGGCCTCGGGCAAGGCCCGCGGCAACGCCTGCAGGAAGATCTGCCAGTCCTCGGGGCTCCAGCCCCGGGCCTTTTCCACGTCCGGGCGAGCGCCGTCGCTCCAACCCTTGGCCAGATTTTCGAGCATCTCCAACTGATCCGACGTAAACGTCGGCGCATTGGCGGGCAGGCCGGCCTGGTGGATCCACTGCTCGCTGTCAACCTGGGCAGCGAGCCCGGGCAGCTCAGCATCAAGGAATTCCTCGAACTGCGCGGTGGTGATCGAAGTGAAGCTGAAGTGCTTGATGTATTTCTTGATGAAGGCGTCGAACTTTTCGCGGCCAGCGGTCTGCTCCATCAAGGCCACGAACAGATAACCCTTTTCGTAGGGCACCAGCGAGTAGAACTCGTCCGGGTCCGAACCCTTGCTGTCGGTTTCCAGCCGGGTGAAGGGTGAGTCCATGCCGAAGGATCGCATCGCCTCGGTCAACCCGTTGCGGCCGATGGCCGCTGCCAGGGACTTCGCCTCCTCGCCCTCCAGATTTTCCAGGATGCGCCTCTCCGCCCAGACCGTGAATCCCTCATTGAGCCAGAAGTCGTCCATGGTCGCGTTGGTGACCAGGTTGCCGGTCCAGCTATGGGCCAGTTCATGGGCCAGCACATTGATCAGGGACCGGTCGCCTGCCAACAGGGTCGGGGTCAGGAAGGTCAGCCGGGGATTCTCCATCCCGCCGTAGGGGAAGGAACCGGGCATGACCAGAAAGTCGAACCGATCCCACAGGTAGGGACCGAACACCTCTTCGGCCGCGGTCAGCATCTTGTCCACGTCGGCGAATTCCCAGGCCGCTTTGGCCATGGTTTCCGGCTCGGTGTACACCCGGGAGCGTGGTCCCAGATCCTCGGAAACGATGTTCCCCACCGCGAAGGCGAACAGGTAGGGCGGAATGGACTGGGGCATCTCGAAGCTGAAAGTGCGTGTGCCGGAAGTGCCGCCGGACCGGGCTTCGCCCGGGGCGGCCGCCATGACCACGGTCAGATCCTCGGGCACGGTCATTTTAGCGGTGAAGGTGAAGCGCGCCAGGGGAGAATCCTGACACGGAATCACGCTGCGCGCGTGAATCGCCTGGCACTGGCTGAACAGGTAGGGATGCTTGCCACCGTCGGTCTGCGCGGGCTCCAGCCACTGCAGGGCGCTGGCGGCCGGGCTGGTCGCATAGTCGATGGTCAGCGAGGCGGTGCCTGCCGGCAATTGAATCCTCAGACACGTGCCCAGGACGTCATCCTGCTCAGCCAATTCCCATTCCAGACGTTTGCCCGCGGCGTCGGTCACGTTTTTGATCTCCAGATCCCTGGTATCCAGGTCCAGCGGCCCGGCGGCCGGGGCGGCCAACTCGCACGTGGCCTTTCCTTCGATGCGACTTGTGGCAAAATCAACGTTCAGGTCGAGATCCATGCTGATGACCCGGCCCTGGTCCAGATCACTGAAGGAATGGGGATCTAGTCTGCTCAAGAGAGTACCTCCGTAAGGGAATAAATCCTGCACGGCAGGAAGAATGTCGGACTCATTGTCGCCTGGAATTGGCCGCACCGCAAGTGCGGGTGAACGCCACTGCCCGGGCCTCGGACTTTGTTCCGCCCTTCTTACGTGGTATTCTTATGCCAACAAGCAACAATTGAACCTCCGGAGGATGCTTTCATGCGTGACGGAATGACCCGCCTGGAAACCTACACCAGTGAAATCGCGGCCGAGATCGCCAAGGGCCGGCTTGAAGCCCTCGGCGTCAGAGTGGTTCTAGAAACGGACAACTGCGGTGGCATGCAGCCCCATCTGGACCTGCAGGCCGGCGTCAAGCTGTACGTTCTTGACGAGGAACTCGAGAAGGCCCGGGAAATTCTGGCCGATCAGACCATCGCTGCAACGACCGGAACCTGGCTCTGCGGAGGATGCGGTGAGGAGATCGACGGCAGCTACGATGCCTGCTGGAAGTGCGACCGTGATCGCACATGAGATCTGGCGGACTCTTGGCCTGTGTTTGCCTCCTGCTGGCGGCGGTCGCCGCCCCCCCCACCGGCGCGTTCGCCCGCACCGCGCCCCAACCCAGTCCCGCTAAATGCCGCCTGTCCGTGGCATGGCCGGCGACGGACCCCCTGGCCCCGGTGAATACGGACGACATTCAGTTCCCGCCTCCGCCCAGCGGCGACCGCGGTTACGACGTTCTGAGCTATGACCTGGACATCAGACTTTTTCCCGCCGACAGGTCACTCACCGGCAGGGTGGACATCGGCCTGACCGCCCTGGCCGATGGCTTGACCCGGGTGCGGCTGGATCTGGTGGATGAATTGACCTGCGACGGCGTGATCTTCCGGGGCCGGACGGCTGCCTTTATCCACCAGGGCGACAGTCTGGTGGTGACGTTGGACGCGCCCCTGACGACCGTCCCGGCCGAAACCCTGACCATCGATTGGCACGGCCGTCCTCCGCCACATGGCAATTTTCACACTGGTCTGATGTTCCGCATCCACGACAGCGGCACGCCCGACGAACCGGCCGACGACATGCCCATTGTCGCCAACCAGAACCAGCCCTGGTCCGCGCATTCGTGGTGGCCATGCAAGGACCACCCCTCGGACAAGGCCCTGGTCAGCCTGACGGCCACGGTGCCCGAGACGCTCCAGGTCGTTTCCAACGGCGCCCTGCTGTGGCAGGATGCCCCCGGCCCGGGATTGCGCCGATTCGCCTGGCGCGAGGAATACCCCATCGTCACCTACCTGATCTCCGTGGCGGCCACCAACTACGCCTCCTGGAGCGAAGAATGCGCCGTGACCGCCGGTGATCCGGTGCATCTGGACTTCCACGTGTTTCCCCAGAGCAGGCCCGCCGCCGAAATCGACCTGGCCCACACCTGCGACATGATGGATTTCATGACCATGCTGGCCGGCCCCTATCCCTTCGCCGGCGAGAAATACGCGCAGGCCGAAATCAAATGGGGCGGTTCGATGGAACATCAGACGGCGACCAGCCTCAGCACGGCCATGTTCACCGGCGACCGCCGGTACGAACTCATTGTGATCCACGAACTGGCCCACCAGTGGTTCGGCGACAGTCTGACCCCGGCGGTGTGGGCGGACATCTGGCTCAACGAGGGCTTCGCCCGCTACTGCGAGGCCCTGTGGATCGAACACGCGGACGGAGTCCAGGCATACCAGGAGTACATGCGCCAGATCGGCCCCGTGCGGCACCCCGACCTCTTCGTGAACGACGGTGTACTCATAGACCCGGATCCCATCCTGCCCAACCTCCTGATCTACGACAAGGGGGGCTGGGTCCTGCACATGTTGAGGATGCTGATCGGGGACGACGCTTTTTTCGGGTTCCTGGCCGATTACGCCACGGCTCCGGACCTGGCGTTCAGCAGTGTGGTCCTGGCGGACATGATCGGGTTCGCCGAAATGGCTGCCGGCCGCGACCTGAGTGGATTTTTCGGCCCCTGGCTGGAAACCTCTGCGGTGCCGATCATAAGCACGTCGGTCTCGAGGATGAACGCCTGGCCGGGCGGCGACGGAGTCCAGGTCCGTTTCACCCAGCACCAGGATCCCCTGTTCGAGGTGGCGGTGCCGGTGGTGATCCACACCGCCTGTGGAAGCCAGAAGGAACTGGTCGTCTTGTCCCAGGTCTCCGAGACTTTCACATGGCCGACCGCTTGCAGCGTGGATTCGATTTCCGTGGATCCCGGCGGCATGGTCCTGATGAAATCCGTGGCGTCCCCACCCCCGGTCCTGCAGGTGTCCGGCCCATGGCCGAACCCCGTTTCCCAGGCCGGTGCTGAGTTCAGGGTCTACTTGACGTCAGAACGGAAACTTACTGTAAAAACATACGATGTGCGCGGAATGCTGGCATTCGAAAACCAACTTGGGACGCTGGCAGCCACCGGACCGCAGACCGATCCTGACGCCGAACCACACATCTGGACCTGGTCCACCGACACCGGGGCGGCGCGGACACCGGCGGGGGTCTATTGGCTGGAATTCGACGGCGGCAACGTGCGGGCCGTCAAGAAACTCACCCTAATCCACTGATTTCGTAACGTCTGTCAGTCCACCGGCACCAGGGAAGCAAAACGGGGATTGAGATGCTTGCGGCCTGTCTCGTGGAAATCGACCGTCACCATAATATCGTCACCCATGCCCTCGACCCTGGCCACCACCCCGGAGCCGAATACTCCATGCGACACCGTCTGGCCCTCGTAGAAGGGAGCGTCCTGCACGATCTCATCGTCCCAACCGCGGTCAGTCGGCATCGCCGAGCCGGACCCCGCTTGTTTTGAGCTCGAGCGCCGGCCCCATTCCTCCGGGCGAACCGGCCGAGACGCCGAGTTCTTTCGGGAGGCCACCGGGTGCGGGCTGCGGGCAACCGGATCACCGGCTGCACCGAACAGGGTCCTCGCAACGGGGGCCTGGATCCGGTCTCCGCTGTCCAGATGCCGCCGTTCGATCAGGCCGTCGGGTATCTCGGCCAGGAACCGCGAGGGTAGGCTGTCCTGCCAGACGCCGAAGCGGCGGCGCCGGGCGGCGTGCAGCAGATAGACTCTCTTCTCGGCCCTGGTCAGCGCGACGTAGAACAGCCGGCGCTCCTCCTCCAGCCCTTGTTCGTCCCCGGCGCTGTTGATATGGGGCAGGATGTCGTCCTCGCACCCCGTGACCACCACAACCGGGAATTCGAGTCCCTTGGCGGTGTGGATGGTCATCAGACGCACGACCCCCTCCCCGTCCTTGATGGTGTCCGGGTCCGCGATCAAGGCCACCTGTTCGAGGAACTGGTCCAACGTGCCGCCGGCCGTCGCTTCGTGAAAACCGGCGGCGGCGTTGACCAGTTCAGCCACGTTCTCGTTGCGTGAGCCTGCTTTGTCGGGGTCGTCCAGTTCGATATAACCCTGATAGCCGGTGTCCTTCATGATCCGCGTCAGGATCTCGTGAACGGGTTCACCATCAGACGCGAGTATTCTCCAGCGCACCGCCAGATCGAAAAAAGCCCGCACCCGTCTGCAGGCCGCCGGGGCGATTTCCTGTTCCAGCAGACCGTCGCGAGCAGCGGCTTCGCCCAGGGTCAGCTTTTCACGGGCGGCCAGGCTTATCAGGCGACTCACCGTCGTGTCGCCGATCTTCCGCTTGGGAACGTTGATCACGCGCTGGATGGCGATCAGGTCCGCGGGGTTGGCCACCAGCTTCAGGTAGGCCATCAGGTCGCGGACTTCCTTGCGGTCGTAGAAGTGCAGGCTACCGACGATCTGGTAGGGCAACGAGGCGCGCCGGAGACCGTCCTCCAGCACCCGGGACTGGGCATTGGTCCGGTACAGGACTGTCACGTCGCCCCGGGACATGCCCGCGCCGGTTTCGGCCCGGATGATGTCCACAAGCCGAGCGGCTTCGTCCTCGTCGTCGAAGAATTCCTCTTCGCACAGGAGATCGCCGTCGCTGCCGCTGGTCCACAGGTTCTTGCCCCTGCGCTGCTTGTTGTGGGCAATGACCTCGTTCGCCACCTTCAGGATGTGCCCGGTGCTGCGGTAATTCTGTTCCAGCCGAAAGGTGACTGCGCCGGGGAAATACTCACCGAAATCGAGCATGTTCTCGATGCGGGCGCCGCGCCATGAGTAGATAGATTGGTCGTCGTCCCCTACGACGAACAGGTTCCCGTGCACACCCGTCAGCAGTTTGATGAGCACCAGTTGCAGGGAATTCGTGTCCTGGAACTCGTCCACCAGTACTTGCCGGAACTTCTGCGCGTACTTGAGCCGAACCGATTCGACCTGTTCCAGCAGATGCACCGTACGCAGTATTAGATCATCGAAATCCAGGGCATTGCACTTGATCAGGGCCGCCTGGTAGCCCTCGTAGACCTCGGCGAATTTCTCGTCGACAAAGGACCTGGCCGACGATTTTACCTGGGCCGGGTCCAGGTCTTCGTTTTTCCAATTGCTGATCACCGACCTGGTGGCGTTGGGGGTGAACTGTTTGGGATCCATGTCGAGATCGGCCATGACCTGTTTGAGCAGGCGCTTGCTGTCGTCAGTGTCGAAGATCGAGAACCCGGGCTGGATGCCTATGTGCGCCCCGTCGGCCCGCAGAATCTTCAGACCGGTGGCGTGGAAGGTGCCGATCCAGAATGGGACACCCCGACCGTCCAGGCTGCGAGCCACCCTTTCCTTCATCTCGGTCGCGGCCCGGTTGGTGAAGGTGAAGGCCAGAATCTCGCCGGCGTGCACGTTCTTTGCGACCATCAACCAGGCCACGCGTGTGGTCAAGACCCGGGTCTTGCCGCTGCCTGCGCCGGCAACCACCAGCACTGGGCCGTCCGGGGCGGTCACGGCGGCGGACTGGGCGTCGTTCAACTGGTCGAGGATGTCGTTCAAGGCTGCTCCGTCGGGGAAGGGTCAATATTCGAAACGGTACTTGAGATCCAGGTTATAGGTCGAGTCACCCTGATTCTCGTCGAGGCGGCGCCGGATCTCCGACTGCAGCAGCATATGCTGGTTGATCTGGTACTCCACGATAAAATCGCGGTCGTCCTGACGGATGCCCTGGGCATATTTGAGGTACAGGTCCGAGCCGATGTACTTGCCGACACCTATCAGGGGATCCAGGCCCGTGCCCCCGGTGTCTTGCTGGCGGCTGATCTGATCGAGCTCGAAGGTATCGAACATATCGAGCTCGCGGGCTATCTCCCGTTCAACGATGTTGAGGCCCGCAGCGATCGATGTGTTGGCCAGCCGGGCGGAATCTCCTTCGGGCGAGGTGTGTGGTTCAAGGCCCACCAACATGCGCTGGATGGCTTCGCGGGAATACCCGCGTTCCGATGTGAACTGGATTTCCGGGCCGGACAGGGGACCGGTGACTTGGACGCCGATGACCTCGATGATGCTGTTGCTCGAGTGCTGGCTGCGCAGGCGGTACTTCGTCTCGGCGTCCAGATCCACCCGGGGGTCGAGCCCCAGCTCACTGCTGAAATCCAGGCGTCCCCGCTTGACCTCGAAATTGTTGTTGAAGACGATCAGACGTCCGGAGTTGACATCCAGGGAACCCCGCAGGTTGAGCCCCTCGTAGTTGCGTAGCAGATCGAGGTCGCCCCCCATGAAGAGTTCCAGTTCGCGGTTGATGATGATGGCCACCCGCGGCTGGGCGTGCAACCGCAGGTCCGCCAGCCAAGCGGGGGCCACTGTGGACCCCAGGGGATCGTCCGTGCCTCCGCCCTCGCTGAAATTCCCCACGTAGCGGGCCTTAATAACCTCCAGGTCGCCACTGAACTTGGGGACCAGGCTGCGGTCCGGACCCACCGGCACACTGGTCAACCGTCCGCCCCGGCCACTGACTATCACCGACAGTTCGGGAATGGAAGCCACCAGGAATCGGTCGAGATCCAGCACTATATCAAAGGATTTCATCTCCAACCCGTTGAACAGGACCTGGCCCTCCCCCGCGATGGTGCCGCGCAGCCCCTCTTTGCCCCGGATGTTGAAGACATTCAGCTCGTCGCCCCGGAAGATGCCGTCGAGGGAAACCTCGTGGTAGACCTCCTGGAGATTCCGCAGAACGAAACCGGCGTCCCTGACCTCCACGGTTCCCTGGTAGAGGGGATGCTCCAGCGGGCCGGAGACAATGACATGGGCGCCCCCGTTGCCGCTGGAGGCGACAAACGCATTGGTGGCCTGGGCCAGGGGCCCCAGGTTGCTGCCCCATGGGATATCAATCTGCATGAAGAAGGGTCCGTCCGGGGGCGAGGTCGGCTCACTCAGCAGGTCCAGGTCGAGTGGAATCTCCAACCGGCCGGTCATGACGAGGTCTTGCTTGCGAGCCTCGATATCACCCAGAACCATCGACTGGTGGTCGACAAACACCTCGCTGGACAGTTCGTCGAAGTGGAGCCAATGGATGTGGAAGGGCGCGCTGCGGATCTGGCCCCGGATCAGCGGTTCGGTGACACTGCCGACCACCCGCAGGTTCCCGTCGAAGCGACCGGACAGGCGGTCGAGGGCGGGCAGGGCGAACTGGTCGACAAAGTTCCAGTCGCCGTCGGTGATCTCGAGGTCGAGATCCAGATCGGCTCCGGACCAGAAATCCTCGAAACCGGCGCCCGGGTCCGACACCGTCCCCTCGCCGGTGACCCGGCCGAAATTAGTCCGCAGGTCCAGTCCCTGGAAATTGATGGTACCTGCGCTGAAACCCGCCTTCACGTGCATTGAGTGCACGTCGGCCAAGGCGAAAGGAGCGTCCAGGAGATCGGCGGTCAGGTTGACCTGCGGTGTCCTCGGATCGCCCGCCACCACGATGTCCGCGGTCATCCGGCCGGACAGATCGTGTTCGGTCCGGATGAATGGATTCAGCAGGGAGAGGTCGAAACTATCAAGCTGTAGGCTGCCGGTCACGGCCTCGTCCCGCTGGAAAAGACCGCTGACGGACATGGCACCCTGGTCCGAGGCGAGCCGCATTCCCGGCAGGGAGAAATAGCCGCTCCCCACGGAAAACCGCACGGCCTCGCTGATTGCCCAGCGGGTTCCTTCCAGATCCACCTGGAATTCATCCACCTGGATCCGGCTGACGGAGTCCGCGTAGTCCGCCCGAAAGCTGAGGAATATGTTGGTGTCGCCGAGGTCCGTCCGGAATGAATCGATCCGGGCGCTGGTCTGGCCTGCCGTTCCCCACAGGCTGAAATCACCGAAGGGAACATCGCCGATGGCGAAGTTGCGGCCGTCGACACTGGCTGTGATCCTCTGCTGCCCCAGAAGGTCATCCACAAGCAGGGCGACTTCGCTGTATCCGGCGCCTAGCGGGCCCAGGCCGAATTCATACATATTGACCCAGCCAGCGAAGGACAGAGCATCCACCCGGCCCTTAACCGCGCCCTGGCCGTTCAAGCGGCCCGTAGTGGACGGCAAGCGCCAATCCGGCGGCAGCGTACTGATGTCCTCGGAGTTGACGCTCACGTAGCCGTCGAACACCCCGGCAGAGTCAGACACCCCTTCCAGCATGCCGAAAAGGGAGCCGTACATGATCTCGACCCGGTTGAATAACACCGAATCCCCTGTCGCGATCACATCCACGTAGCAGGTGTCGAAAGGCATGATCTCGATGAAGCCATCGTTCAGCACGCCGGTGACCCGGGTCCATTCAGGCAGATCTGTATGCTCGATGCGCAGCCGGCCGGAGCCGCCGGTGTGGGGCATCTCCTCCTCACCCGGCACCAGGCCCTTGGCCATGTCTACGTTCCGTACGTCCCCCTCCAATACGAAGTGGATGGACAACTCATCCCGGATGTCGAACCGTCCCCGGCCCTCGAAGCTCGCCCCGTTGATATTGCCCACCATGTCTTCGAGGAGGACCTCTTCATTGGTAATGGTCGCGCGGCCGGTCAGATCCCGCACCTCGTAACCCTCCACTTCGCCGGTAAAGACGCCCTGGTAAAAAACCGTACCGTCCTCCCTGGCGAAGGTGCCGGCAATGTCGCCGGCAGCTGTGAAACCGAGAGCCTGGTCGATCAGGTTTTCCACCTCGGCCACCGAAACGCCGCGGCCCTCCACTTCGATGTCCAGGTCACCGTTCCAGTCGCGCCTCCCGCTAACGCGGACCGGGTGGCCGTTCACCGAGCCGGAAAGACCGGCGACTTCGACCCCCAGGCTACCGACGGTCACCTCGCCCCGCAGACCGGTCAACGTGCTCTGGTGGGTTTCCCAGTCGACATCGCACCCCCGCAGGCGGGCCCACACTTCGTTGCCGGTACGGATCTTTCCCTGCATGTC
Source organism: uncultured bacterium (assembly GCA_965371575.1). GTDB lineage: Bacteria > Krumholzibacteriota > Krumholzibacteriia > LZORAL124-64-63 > LZORAL124-64-63 > JAGLCY01. The sequence continues at coordinate 8,019 of CBDUYZ010000018.1, read as the reverse complement.
GATACGCGGTATCCGCTGGACGAGCCGCCCGCCGGAATCGGAAAACTCCAGAAAGGCGTCCCGTACGACCAGGTGGTCTATCAGCAGCGAGGGCAGTCCGAGGTCGATGGTGTCGGAATCATCCCCGCCGGTGGTGTCGGTGCCGGCCATGGAATATATCTCGGGCCTGGCTACGGTGACCCGGCGCAGGTGCGGAACGGTCCCGAGGACCTCCCGGAGATTGAAGTCCACGGTCACGGTGTCAGCCGATATCAGGGTCAGGCCGCCGGACTTGGCCGGCAGGGTAAGGGAAACACCGTACAGGTCGAGCCCCTCGAAGGTCCGGACCCGGAAGTCACGGACCCTGAGTCCACCGCCCTCGATGCGCAACAGGTGCCGGCTGACCAGGTTCGAAGTGTACGGCGCCACCATCCAGGGGTGGGCGCCCAGCCAGTACACCACGCCGGCGATCACCAGCCAGGCGACAATCAGAGGGAGTTTCTGCGGTCTCACTAAGCGCATCAGAACGGGTACCCCAGGGAAAAATGCCAGATGACTTTCGGGTCCTGGACATCGCGGGTTTCACTAACGTAACGCACGCGTTTCAGAGGGAAGCCCACATCCACGCGGACGGGTCCGAAGGGAGTGTCGAAACGGATGCCGGTCCCGTAGCTGTAACGATAATCCCAATCCTTGGTCGACGCCGGATCCAGGGGATCGCCAGGCTCGGAGGTCAGCCGGAACCCCGTCATACGCAGATCTCTCAACTGCGCCCAGACGTTTCCGCCCTCGAAGAAGAATACACTTGAAAACTTCCAGCGCCGCAACAGGGGTATGGGAAAACGCCATTCCACGTTGGTCAGCATCAGGTAATTACCGCCGCGGGCGGGATTGTCGGGCAACAACACGTCCGACGAGTAGTTGAGACGGTCCAGTTCATCCTGATCAGTCACCTGCGGGCCGAGGGAATTGTGGCGATAGCCGCGCACGGTCGAGGAACCACCGGCGAAGAAACGGTCATCGTAGGGCACTCCGTCGGGCCCCAGGTCCAGTGACCGGCCGTAGGGTCGGGTGCCGCCCACCATGAAACGCAGGGCGAAAATCCCCCCGGCAGGGGTCTCGTGGTAGTTATGCCAGGCGGTGGACCATTTGAAGAAACTGAAATCCCCGCCCATGAGGCCGCCGGCCAGTTTGGCCGTGACCACGGTGTACATGCCCCGGGTGGGTCGGAACAGATCGTCCCGGTGGTCGATGTAGATGGCCCAGTTGATCGAACGGGTCTGGTCCGAGGTTTCACCGAGTTCATCGAAACGCACTTTGAGGCTGTCCGGCGCATAGGGGTGGACGGTAGGCGAGGTCACCTTAAGACCCAGGTAGGCATTGTTGGTCACCCGACGGCTGGCCTTCCAGGTCGTACCCACGTTGAAACCGTGGCTGAGCATGTTCAGGCCCGACTCACCACGCGTTTCACGTTTTGTATAAAGATCGATGTTTAAGCTGTAGCGACTATTGCGCATACGAGGGTTCGTGTACTCGGCGTCCACGCGGTAATTGACCTGTCCCTCGTTGAACTTGATCGGATTGCCCACCACGTCCTCGACGTTCCACGAAACTCGGGTGCGGATCTGGAACCGCCGTCCGGTCCCCCACAGGTTGAAATGTCCCCAGTTGGCCAGAACCCGGATCCTTTCCAGGCTTCCCACGCCCACACCGAATTCGTAGAAGGCGGGTTTACGCTCAATGACCCTGACCAACAGGTCCGCCTTGCCGATCGTGGTGTCCAACATCACCGGCACGATGGTGACGTCCCGGAACAGGGCAGTAGCCAGTAGCCGGCGTCGCGATTCCTCGACGAGCTGCCAGCGAAGGGGCTGGCCTTCCTCAATCAAAAGTTCCCGGCGCAGGAGGCCGTCGTGGGTCGACACGTTGCCGGCCAGCCTGATCCTGCCCACGGTGTAGTTGGGCCCCGGCTCGATGTGGTAGGTGACGAATGCCAGATAGCCGGGGCTGTCCGGGGACTTTTCGATGGTCATCTCCGGCCGGACAACAGCATCGAGATATGTTTCCTTCCGGTACAGATCGCGGATGGCATAGATGTCCCCCCCGAAGGCGTTCAGATCCGCCGGGGCGGGTATGCCCTCCAGCAGGTATATGACCTCCCGCAACCGCGCCGCCGCAACAGGGCCGGTGCCCACGAAAGCCACACGGCTGATGAAGGTACGCGGTCCTTCCACGATGGAGATGTGCAGAACATCCCCTTCCTGGGCCACGGTGGAGATGGAATCAAGGTGGACGGAAACCTGATGGAACCCGCGGTTGCTGTAGTATGTTTTCAGCAGTTGGACCTGGGTGTCCACCAGGTGGGGCCGGTATTTCGCGATGTGCAGGGGGCGCTTCCAGGTGGTTTCCTGGATCTGCAGCAGCTTCTTGAGATCACCAGCGGAAAAGGTCTCATTGCCGGTGATCTCGATCCGGGCCAGACGATGCATTTCCAGACCGTAGTCCAGTTCCTCATCAGCCATGACGGCACTTGTAAAAGGGCCGAGCAGGCACAGGGCGCAGACAATGGCCTGGCACAGGCTGATCACCCGTCCCGGTCGGGTGGCCACAGGGGAACCGGAACGGCGGCTCGATGCCGACCTTCGCAGTCCGCTGTCTGGCGACTCACCCTTTTTCAAGTCACTGCTCCGTCCGGTGCCCCCACCCGGTAATTGTCGTGGAAATTCCGGGGCTCTGATGTTATGTCCTTTTCAAAGCCCACCCCGGTACCAATTCCCAACACGCTCCCCACACCCGGGACTGCGGGCGGCAACCAGGGTGATCATCAACGCAGACTCTGACCGGGAAACACGAACATGACGACAAGATTCCCTTCCCTCTGCTCGCTCTTTCTGCTCCTGCTGCTGGGCATGCTTCCGGCCGCGGGGTGCGATAAGAACAACGCTCCGTTGGCCTTGGCCGACCTCACCGGGGACGAATACGTTTTCGTGGAGCGCATGGTCATCCTGGAACGGGCCAAGACGGCGGCCCTCCTGGACCGCGAGACCGGTGATGCGCTCCTGGACTCCCTGGCCGCGGCCTGGGGGGATAGTTCCCTGCCCCTGACCCTGATCGGCGCCCCGCGGGACCCGGTTCGCTCCGAGAAGGTAGCCGGCCTGCTCCGCCGCGTGATCGAGGCCGAACAGGAGTCCCTGTTGACTTCCACCGGCATGGACCGGATGTCCCGGCCCCTGCCGGATCCCGCAAATGTTCCACCGGAGGCGCCCCCCGAATCCCGGTAGGGGCCGCTCCGAATCAATCCGGGCTAAGCAGCCTGCTAATGCCCCGTCACCTTCCAGACGTCGAGCACAACGACGAAGGTCATGAACAGAAGCAGGATGATCAGGCCCACCTGCGTTGCAATGGCCTGCAGCCTTTCGGGCACCGGTTTTCCGCCCCGGGCCACTTCGAGCAGCAGGAACAGCACATGTCCCCCGTCCAGGACAGGAATGGGCATCAGGTTCAAAAGGAACAGGTTGATGGAGAAGAACGCGACAAAGTACATCAAGTGCGAAAAACTCCAGCTCAACATCTCCCCGGCAGCCTGACCGATCCGCAGGGGCCCACCCACGGCATCCAGCCCGAGTCTTTGGAGAAAGAAATCCCGTAGCACCCGCACGGTGACCTGAATGGTTCCTGTGGTCCGTTCGTAGCCAAGAACCACGGCTGCGCCGAGACTGACCTTCTCGTAGGCGAAGAAGGGCTCCATGAAGATGCGGCCCTTCTTCACGCCCGGTGCGACTTCCTTGAGTTCGGGCACCACCGCACCGCTCATCCGCTGTCCGTCCCGGGTCCAGACAATCTCAACCGCCTGGTCCGGATGATCGTTGATGATACGCGCGATACTGCTGAACGAGGTCACTTCCTGGCCGTTCAGGGACAGGACCACGTCTCCATTGTGAAGGCCCAGCCTCGCGGCGGGACCGTTCCGTTTCACCAGGCCCACCGTCGTGTTCCAGACTTCCAGCCCCAGCGACCAGTAGCCGGTCGCCTCGTTGAACACAGGTTGCATATCGAGGGTCACCACGAGACCTTCACGCATGGCTTCCACTGCCGAGGGCGGCACCTTCCCTGATTTACGCAGCTCCACCGGGATCAGGGCATCTTCGATCATTCCCCAATTTTCCATGGGCCGGCCGTTGACCTTCAGGATCTCGTCTCCAACCTGGAACCCCGCGACCTGGGCCGGAGAATCGTCTCGTACATCACCAACCGTGGTGAAGGGAATGTTCTGCAGGCCGTTGCTCAGGACAAGTCCCGAATAGAGCAGGAAAGCCAGCAGCAGATTGAACAGGGGCCCGGCGATGAAGACGAGAAGCCGCTGCCACGCGGGACGGGAATTAAGAAACCGGTGGGGCGGAATGTGGTCGTCCAGGCCCGCGGCCTCCGCGTTGCCTTCCTCGGTGCCCAGGGGGTACTTCCTCTCTTCCCAGGTCCCGGTGTCCTGGATCTCCTCCATTATTCCCTCGCCCGCCATCTTTACATAGCCGCCGAACGGAATGGCTGACAGGACGTATTCGGTCTCCCCCCAGCGCTTGCGGACGAACTTGGGGCCGATGCCGATGGAGAAGGTCTTCACGTAGATCCCGAACAGCTTGCAGAACAGGAAATGTCCGAGTTCGTGAACGATGACCACGAGTCCCAGGGTCAACAGGAAGGCGAATACAATGGTGACGAAGTAACTGAACAATTCCTACCTCATTCGCCGACGGAGGACCGGTGGTCGATGTGACCGGCGGCTATCCTGCGGGCTTGTTTATCGACGGCCAGGGCGGTGGCCAGATCATTCACCTCGGTCGGCGCCTCGAACGCCAGACTATCTTCGATGATGTGTGGGATCTCCCCGAACCCGATGCGACCGTCAAGCAACGCGGTGACGGCCACCTCGTTGGCGGCGTTGAGGATAATTGGCGCGGCACCGCCGGCGGCGCAGGCCTCGCGGGCCAGCCGTAGACAGGGGAACCGCACCGGATCCGGAGCTTCAAACAGAAGGGATCCGATTTCAAGCAAATCTAGCCTGCACGTCTCCAGTGGCCAATGCTTTTCCCCGCTGATGGCATATTGCAGGGGTATGCGCATATCCGGCGTCCCCAACTGCGCCAACAGGGCGCCGTCCACGAACTCCACCAGGGAATGAACGATGGACCCGGGATGCACAACCACGTCGATACTGTCGTAGGGCAATCCGAACAGGTAGTGGGCTTCGATGATTTCGAGCCCCTTGTTCATCATGGTAGCCGAGTCAACAGTGACCTTGGGGCCCATGTCCCAGGTGGGATGATTCAGTACCTGCTCCAGAGTGACCCCTGCAAGATCCTCGGCGCTGGTTTCCCGGAAGGGACCGCCGGAAGCAGTCAGGATCAGGCGCCCGATCTCCTCTTCCCTGCGCCCGGACAGACATTGGGCGATAGCTGAATGTTCCGAATCCACCGGCAGGATCTCCGCGCCGCCGGCCTGCACGGCTGCGGCCACCAGATCGCCCCCGACCACCAGGGATTCCTTGTTGGCCAGGGCGATCCGCAGGCCGCGCCCCGCCGCGGCGAGGGTCGGTTCCAGCCCTACCGCGCCGACCAATCCGTTGACCAGGCAATGGGCGCCGTCAGCCTCCGTCACAGCCTCCAACAATCCGCGGGGACCGACTGCGAGTAGACGCTTGCCGATCCCTGGCAGGAGTGCCGCCTTGGCGTGAGCCTCAGGATCGGTAACCGCCACCAAGGGGGGCTCGTGGGCCGGGCAGGCCACAGCCAGTTCCTCCAGGAGGCGCACAAGTTCCGGAACCCGGGAGCGGCAACTGACGGCAGCCACCTGGAGCTTGTCCGGGTGGCTTTTCACCAGATCCAGGGTCTGGGTCCCGATGGACCCGGTCACCCCCAGCACGATCAGGCGTAAGGGCGCCTGGAACTCCAGCAGGGGCCGCCCGCAGGGATACAAGCAATGGTGGTCACGATGTCCGGCGGGATTAGGTTTCATGGCAGTGGGCCCTCCCTCCTGGCGGATCTGTGGATCAGACGATGAAGAAACGGAAGTAATAGTAAAGCACAGGCACGGTGAACAGCATGGAATCAAAGCGGTCCAGGACGCCTCCATGCCCGGGGATCAATTCCGCCGAATCCTTGATGCCTGCGTCCCGCTTGATCATTGATTCCACCAGATCGCCAAGCTGGGCCATGACGCCGGCGACCAGCCCGATCACCGTGGCGGCCAGAGGCGTCAGGAACGGGGTCAAGGCCTTGGAGCAGAGCCAGCCGCAGAGACCCGCGGCAAGCAGCCCCCCCACCGCGCCTTCCACGGTTTTCTTGGGGCTGATCCTGGGTATCAGAACGTGTCGTCCGAAGGCCACCCCGCACAGGTAGGCCCCCGTGTCCGTCGCCCAGGTCACCAGGGCGGCAAAGAAGACCAGTCGGGCCCCGATGTAGTCATCCACGCCCAGGGCCGCGGGCAACTGGCGTAACATCACCAGGTGGCTGCCCATCCAGCCGATGTACATGATGCCGAAAATTGTCACCGCAATGTGGGCAAGGGACTTGGACATGTCCTGGCGGAACAGTTCGCGCACCATGATGAGCAGAAGGCTGCCGGTCAGGATGAGCGGAACACCCACCCCCTGGCGCCAGGCGTACCAACTTATGGCCAGGGAGCAGAAGTAGCCCAGCGCTTCGAAGGGTTGATAGCCCTTGGCACGCATCAGGACGTAGAACTCCCGCAGGCCGAGAAGAATAATCATATCGGCCAGGGCCAGGAAGAACAGGCCGCCCCGCAGCGTGATGAAATACAGGCAGGGAACACCGATCAGGATGACGGCCACCCGGGGCAGGATACCGGCGTTCAGGAAACGGCGCAGGGTGTGGGACCGGGACCAGACCCGGGGTGTGTTCGGAGAAGGCGAAAGTTCATCATGACGTTCGCCGGGACAAGGCTCGTCGGACGAGGCTGGCTGTTTGGTCTCCTCCTTCACGGGCGAACCTTCAGGAGGCGCTTCCAGCGGGCGGGATGTAGCAGGGAGCCCCCGTTTCCCTTTCCATCACCGATCCGTTCCGCGGGCAGGGCGCCGAAGCGGCGCTCGCGATTCTGGTAGTCGGCCACCGCCAACAGGAGATCCCGCTGACCGAAGTCGGGCCACAACACCGGGGTGATGAGCATTTCCGAATAGGCCGTCTGCCAGAGCAGAAAATTGCTGAGACGCGCCTCGCCGCTGGTACGAATGACCAGGTCGGGATCCGGAAGCCCGGGTGAGTAGAGCCCCTGCGCGAATTCGTCTTCGGTGACCTCGTCGACCGTGAGTTCGCCACTGTTCAGGCGTTCGAAAAGGCGCAGGGCCGCCCGCAGAATTTCCTGACGACCACCGTAGGCCAAGGCCAGGTTGAGCGTCAAACCCGTATTGCCGGCCAGGGCATCGATCGTCTCCTGCAGCGCCCGACGGGCCTGGTCCGGCAACTGGTCGAGTGCTCCGCTGGCGGCCAACCGCACATTCCGGCGGTCTAGATCACCCCGCTCGGCGACCAATGTTTCCTGCAGGAAATGCCAGAGGGCCTTCACCTCGGCGACCGGACGGTTGAAGTTTTCCTGACTGAAGGTGTAGAGGGTCAGGACGTCGATGCCTAGCTGCCCGCAGATCTCCACACAACGCCGCACCGCGTGGCGACCCGCGCGATGGCCCGCCAACCGGGGCAGGTACCGCTTCTTGGCCCACCGCCCGTTGCCATCCATGATGATGGCGATATGGCCCGGCAGATCGCCCCGCTCAGTCACCCGCGTCACCAGGTCATCAATGGCCAGGGCAGTCAGAACTTCCATGTCATGCAATGAAGCCATGTGAATCGTTTCCCCTACAACTCCATGATTTCCGCCTGCTTGGCGGTGGCGATCTTGTCGATCCCCTCGCAGAAGCGGTCGGTCAATTTCTGTATTTCATCCCGGTCGCCGTGGAATTCGTCCTCGGTGATGTCACTGTCCTTCTGCTCCTTCTTCAGTAGATCGTTGGCCTCCTGGCGCACCTTGCGC
>CBDUYZ010000017.1:0-18384 GCA_965371575.1 uncultured bacterium | reverse complement strand
GCCGGTTGGGTCTAACCAGACCGTCAGCCCGCAGTCCATGGCCACGGCCGCCGCCAGATATTCCACCTCCATTCCGTGTATGTGCCTCACGGCACGGACATCCGGACCAAGTTCCCCTGAAGTGAGAGTGGTGAAGGCTGAATTCTGATAGGTGACCCAGGGCCAGGATCCGGAGTCGATGAAGTCAGAGCCAGTGCAGGCCAGCACCGGGGTCTGGTCCTCCGTCAACCAGGGCCCGCCGTCCCAAAGGTGCCAGGTCGTGTTTGTGGTGCCGGTGGGGAAAGCGGTTTCCCATTCACCCGGCCAGTTCGCCCCGAAATCAAGGACATCCCCGTTGTCCTTCCAGTACCAGGTCCGGGCTTCCAATGAAGTTCCGGCGTCATACTGGAAATCATACGTGAAGGCGGTGTGGGCGTCAGACGTCACGGAGGGGTCGGGGAACCAGATCACCGGCTCGCTGGGCCTCCAGTTACCCTGACCGTCATCCACCATGGCGAAAGCGACGGAGAGCTGACCCCCTGCGAAGGTCCCCCAGGTGGGTTGTCCGCTGACGGTTACCAGACAGTGAAGATTTATTAAAGGTGCCCCGGAGGACCTGGCCACAAGATCCAATAGGACATCGGGTTGGTCATGGAAGCCGACCGTGAATTCGAGCTCTTGACCGGGCCACACGGTGGCCTGATATGACACGCCACCGGGCAGAGGCGTGATTCCGGTCAGGCTGACGCCAGAATAGGAATGATAACCTTGACTGGAAGGAATGGTGGCCGGACCGAAGTCGAACTTGTCCAAAGGACCCGGAAAATGGTCCTCCGCTCGGCCGGGATCCTCGCCCCGACGTAGTTTCAGATCGTTATCTGCCTCAACCAGTGACGCTCTCAGGTGCCAGGTGTCGTCGCCATCGACGGCTCGCTGGCCCTCGGGAATGGTTTCGTCGATGTGGTAGATCAAAAGATGGTTGCTGGGAACGTCCGCGTCGAACGGAAAGGCGACCGCGGGGTCCCTGGTTTCCAGGAGGAAATATTCCGGACCGACCTCTCCCCTGGTCCACAGACGGTCGACCCGGCCGGAAGCGAGCCCGGATGTGAGCGTGTCGGGGGTGCCTTGGCTATTGGTGAGATTGCGGACCCGGTACCAGCCCAACTGGAGACAGGAATAGGCGTCCGGCAGGGCAGCCCCGAAGCCGTCTCCCGTGCCCCAGGCGCCGGACGCCATGAGGCTGAACCGTCCCAGACCGCCCAGGGATTTGACTTCGCTTTCCCCCACAGGGCGCAAGAGCGGATCGTAGCGATCCTCCAGCCCCAGCAAGTGGCCTGTTTCGTGGGCCCAGATGCCGGGTCCGCTGTACAGGCTCGCCACGGCGTAGAAGGTCGCGCTGACGCCTTGGGAGATTACAGGCTCTGCGAGAAAATACTGAAGAGCTTGGACCAGGCCAGCGACGGAATCGTTTTCCTGTCCGATACCGGCGTGAAGAATAAGGACGCCGTCCACTTCACCGTCGTCATCGTCGGTGCCGGGAATACGATCAGGACCTTCCATGTCCAGGCGTCGGAATTCCAGGCCGAGATCACGCACCGCAGTCAGAGCCTGAGTGGCGAGTTTTCGGGAATTAATGTGATCGCCTCCGAGGTCGATATCGGAATAGTCGCGACGGGTGCCGGGCAAATGGATCAGGGGCACCTGGGTGATGCGCAGATCCAACTGGCCGCGCGAGGCGACGGAAAAATACCGATGAAGGGATTCACCGCTTCTGGAGGTGAGGCGATCGGTCAGGGAGGATCCGTCCCACGAGTCGGGCAGGCGGGCGTCGTCGAAATCAACGGGAATGACCAGCAGACCGAACAGGGCCGGCCCGTCCGCCTTGTCGGCGGTGAGATTCATCGTACGCATGGCGGCCCGCCGTAGAGCCCGCATCTGTGTGAGGGCATCGGTGTCTTCTGCGGCCGTGGCCATGCCGGACGCGGCGGAGGCACTGGCGGACAAAAAGACGACCAGGCAGAGGAAACCCCTCGCCGCCCTCAGGAACCACAAATTCCTTGAATCTATCAACATGGTCATTGAGAACAGACCCGGCCGGGAGGAGTTCCCGACCGGGCCGCCGCTATGAATATAGGACATTTCATCAATGATTGAAATGCCGCCGGTTGGTCAGGATAAGAGTGAGACCTAGTTTCCGGGAGGCCTCCGCCACTTCGTCGTCCCGGATCGAACCGCCCGGCGCTATCACCGCACGCACGCCGGCGGCGGCCAGCTTTTCGATGCCGTCTGGAAAGGGGAAGAAACCGTCGGAGGCGGCTACACAGCCCTGCAGGTCGAGAGCCTGGTTGCCGGCCTTCATGATCGCCAGCTCGGTGGAGTCCACCCGGCTCATCTGCCCGAAGCCCATGCCCAGGGTGGCGGTCATGTCACCGAGGACGATGGCGTTGCTCTTGCCGTGCTTGCAGACCTTCCAGACCATCTCCAGGGCGGTACGGGTGGCGGCCTCCGGATCGTCACCTGCCACGACATTCCAATCCTCCAGCTCGGGATAACCTTCGTCCTCTCCCTGGGTGAGAACCAGCCCGCCCCAGGCGCGGGTGCGGTTCCGCGTGCCGGCCAGGAAGCGACCCATGTCCATGGAGAGAACACGCACGTTCTTCTTTCTGGTCAGACGTGCCAGCGCCTCAGGTGTGAATTCAGGGGCCACGATGATCTCGAGGAAGCGCTTGGCAAGACGCTTCGCGGTTTCCTCATCGACAGGAGCGTTGAAGGCGAAGACACCGCCGAAAGCCGAGACCGGATCACATTTGAGCGCCCGCTCCAGGCCGGTCAACCCCTCGCCCAATCCGAAGCCGCAGGGATTGGTGTGCTTCAGGATGCCGCAGCAGGGATTATCGAAGTCCCCCACCAGTTTCACCGCCGCCACAAGGTCGACGATATTGTTATAGGACAATTCCTTGCCGCCGTGCTGAGTCAGTCCGATTCCGGCCAGAGGCGCTTGGCCCTCAGGTCCGGACGGCAGACGGAGGGTGGCTTCCTGATGGGGGTTCTCCCCGTAACGCAGCGGAATTTCACCTGCCCCTTCGAACCAGGCGGCGATGGCTTCGTTGTACTGTTCGACCAGGCGGAAAGCTGCCCCGGCCATCCTGCGCCGAAAATCCTGGCTGGTCCTGCCCTCTCCCCTCTCCAGTTCGGTGATGAGCTCGTCGTAGTAGGCGGGATCGCATACCACCGTGACGCGAGAAAAATTCTTGGCGGCCGCGCGCAGGAGGGTCGGGCCGCCGATGTCGATCTTCTCCACGGTCTCGGCATCCCCGACGTCGGCGGCCACTGCTTCCCGGAACCGGTACAGATTCACCACGACCAGGTCGATGGGTCCGATGCCCAACTCCGCCGTCTCGGTGAAACTCTCATGCGTGGGGCCCAGGATGCCGCCATGGATCGCCGGATGCAGGGTTTTCACGCGCCCCCCGAAAACTTCGGGATATCCGGTCAGTTCGGTGACGCCGGTGACAGGAACGTCGTTCTCCCGCAGGTGCCGGGCCGTTCCCCCCGAGGCGATGAGTTCGTAGCCGTGGGTGTGCAGCAATCTTCCGATTTCGGCCAGTCGTGTCTTGTCCGTTACGCTCAACAATGCACGCCGTTGATTTTCTACAGGATTGCTTGCCATTTGGCGGCCTCCGCGGGGAACAGGATTTCGAGGACTTCGTTATACCGTCTGGATGTCCGCTCCAGGACTGCGGGGGGCAGTGCGGGCGGCGGCGGGCTGTGATCCCAGTCCAGGGTCTCGAGGTGGTTGCGCAGGATCTGCTTGTCCCAACTGGGCGGCTCATGGCCGGGACGGTATTCGGCGGCGGGCCAGAAGCGGCTGGAGTCCGGGGTCAACACCTCGTCGATCAATGCCAACTCCCCGTCGATCAAACCGAATTCGAATTTGGTATCGGCAAGGATAACGCCGCGAGGCTGCGCAAAGGCCGCACCCTCGGAATACAGTTTCAATGAGATATTACGCAGTAGATCGGCTTGATCCGCCCCGATCATCGCCACCACTGTTTCATAGGGAATGTTCTCGTCATGTCCCTCGTCCTCCTTGGTGGACGGCGTGAAGATGGCCTCCGGCAGCCGATCGGCCAGCTGCAGTCCCTCGGGCAGACGATGTCCGCAGATCGTGCCGTCGTTACGGTAGGACTTCCAGCCGGATCCAGCGATGTAGCCGCGCACCACGCATTCCACCGGGAACCGTTCCGCCTTGCGGACCAGGACCGAGCGGCCGGCCAGCGCATCTGCGTGCGTGGCGAAGGGAGCGGGAAACTCCGTCGCGTCGGCGGTGACGAGGTGGTTGGGTACCACGTCGGCGAAATGCTCGAACCAGGCCAGACTCATCACGTTTAGAACGGTGCCCCGTCCGGGTACCACGTCGTTCATGATCACGTCGAAAGCTGAGATCCGATCGGTGGTCACTATCAGGTAATGATCACCCAGATCGAACATGTCCCGAACCTTGCCCTCGTAATCTGGTTCAAGGCCGAGATCCCTCGTGCTGCGCAAAGCTGCCACGGCGACTCCCTCGGGTTGGCCGTACCCGGGGAAACTCTCCGGCCGGGTGGCGAAAATATACCGTATTCAAGGTACGCAGACGGCATTTTAGGTATCCGACCCGGCAGTGTCAAGGAAGGCTGATTTTTTGTGGTCCGTTCACCATTGTGCGCCAGTTGAGACAACCTTCCCGGTCCCATTCCAGCAGGATGCCGCCCTGCAGATCTGTCCGGACGATGCGCACCGTATCTCCCCTGACGACGTAGGGACCATGACTGGGATGGCCGTGCCGGTTGCCTACACCGCAACTGACAAGGATGAGCGCGGGATCGAACATGTCCAGCAGTTCCCGGCAGCCGGAAGTGTTGCTGCCGTGATGACCGGCCTTCCAGACCTGAATATCCCGGGGCACGTTTTGGGAGGCGAGAATCAAGTACTCCCCGGCGCGTTCCAGATCGCCGCTCAAGACGGCGACATCACGACCCGAGCGTCGCATCACGACCACGAGAGAACGATCATTCTCGTCGAATTTTTCAGGCAGGGGACCGAGGGGATAGACCACGGCTACTTCCCATTCACGCCACCGGTGCAGTACGTGGCCTGCCCGGGGATGAAAGATGCGCGTGGTATCCACGATGTCCACCAGCGACCGCCCTGCCCGACCTGAAACATACCAGCGGTCGACCGGGATCGCTTCGGCCAGGGCGGCAGCTCCTCCGGTGTGGTCCAGGTGCCCATGCGTCAGAACCACGGCGTCGATCCTGTTGCACCCGTTCCTTTGCAGAAAAGGCAGAACCGTTCTGGGCAAGGGCCCGTCCCGACCGGAACCGCCGAAACCGAACCGTCCGCCGGTATCGATCAACAGAGCCCACCCGTCGGGAAAAACCAGGAACCCGCAATCTCCCTGCCCGACATCGAACTGCCAGGCAGTCACCTTGTCTGGTGAACGCAGACTCCAGGCGAGGGGACCGAATACACTCAGCCCCACTCCCATGACGGCCAGGACCGCAAGCAGGGTCCTGCGGCCAGGCAGGATTCCGGCGCGGTGCAGGTGGATAATCAGGATGGCCGCTGTCGACAGCACAACCCAGATGATCAGCCGGCCCACGCCGGGAGGCGGCAATCCGAGGGGGAAACCTGCCGAGGCGTGGGAGATGAAGCCGGCCAGGCCGGCCATTGAACGGAACAGCACCCAGGCCAGGGAAGCGATCGCCTCCGCACCGGCGGTCCAAAGGTCCCCCAGTACCATGGACAGGACTACACACCAGACGCCCAGTCCGAACAGTGGTACGGCTATCAGATTTGCCAGGGGTGACAGCATGCTGATCCGGCCGAAGGCTCCGGCCACCATCGGCAGGGTGAACCATTGGGCCGCGCCGCTGACGGCCAGTCCGGTCAACACCGGGCCTGCAATCCTGTGGCTGGAAAACTTCAAGCCGTTGGTGAGGGCACTGACCGCCAGGATTCCACCGGCGGCCAGGTAGGACAATTTCAGGCCCGTGTCCAGATTCTGGGAGGGTTCCCATATGGTGCCGGCCCAGAACAACAGTCCGATCAGGCGTAACGGTTGGGCGGGCTTTCCAAGCGCCCCCGCAGACAGAGCCAGGAACCCCAGGGATGCAGCCCGGACCACCGACCCCGGCATGCCCGTCAGCAGAACATATATGGGCAGCAGCACCAGAAGTGGCCCAACCCGCAGCCACGGGGAAAATCCCCCCAAGCGCGCCGGCATCAGAACGATGCCCAGAAGGATGCCTACGTGCAGCCCGCTGACCGCGAAAAGGTGGGCAAGGCCGAGATCGGAAAAAGGGCGGGCGGCTCTCCGCGAGTCAGCATTCCGGATTCCCAACAGGACGGCGCAGGCCATCCCGGCCTCCGCCGCGGGCAGGTGCCTGTCTATGCGGACGACCAGCCACTGCCGCAGAGGGTTGAAAATCTTGCGGCCCAGTCGGGTGACGGGATCATCGACCGAAATGGATTTCCACTGGGAAAACCTTCCTCGCCAGGTCAGCCCGCGGCCCGCCAGGAACAAGCGGAAATCGAAGCCGCCCGGCAGCGGAGCCGCCGAAGGCGGCGTCAGTTCCAGCGGGCCTGTGACCAGAGCTCCGGGATGGGGTGGATCACCCTTGCCCTCCGCCATCACCCCCTGGCCCGGAGCCGTCTTCAGCATTCCCTTCACTGTATCATTGTGCCCAAGATGGACGATGCGGGCAGGGGCTCTCCAACGATCCTGTCCCGAGGATGAGGGCCAGCCGGAAATCCGCAGAATGGCCGGACCCTTCCAGACCAGTGGCGCGGCTACCGCATACGGCTGGTCGGCCGTCGCTGTTCGCCTGGATCGTCGCGGAACCGCTTCCAGAGTGCCGGCCGCGAACCCACCGGCCAGGACCCCGAGCCAGACCGGCACGACACCAGTGGCGGGAACGAATGTGAAGAGAAGAGGAAGCACCGCCGTGACCCTGGCCACGACACTGAACAGCCCGGGGGTCGTGCCCGATACCTCTGGCGGCAACGGGCAGGGTAGCCGGCCTCCCAGGCCGAATCCTGCCAGATAGACCACTGCCCAAGCCAGGGGCCAGTTGCTAACGGTTGCCTGCCGGGAACGCTTTAAAAGATTTGTCAGACGTCGGTGTCGGACGGCAGGAGTTGGAGATGGTCTCCGTCGCTGCTCCAGAAATGACATCGATTGCGGCCCAGATCCTTGGAGATGAAGAGCATGGCATCCGCCTTGCGGTACAATTCGAAGGGATCCGCACCTGCGGCCGGGAAGGTGACGGCTCCATAGGAGAAGGTAACCGTGATATCGACGTTGTCCCCGGCGGCGGACACTTCGGTATGGAACTTCGAATCCAGCAGCCGGCCCATGACTTCCTGGGCGGCTTCCAGGGAAGTGTCGGGGAGGATCAGGGCGAATTCCTCGCCTCCGATCCGGCAGATGTGGTCGATACGGCGCAACTCTTCCTGCAGACGGCGTGCCACCATGCGCAGCGTAGCGTCACCGGCCTGGTGTCCATAGGTGTCGTTGATCCCCTTGAACTTGTCCAAGTCGGCTATGATCAGCGTCAAGGGCACCTCGGAACGTCTTGCCCTTTCCAGTTCGAGGGTGAACTGGCTGTCGAAGAAGGCCCGGTTGTAAACACCAGTCAAGCCGTCCACGTGGATACGCTGGTTGACCTCTCGCTGGTGCCGCCAACGGCGGGTGACGAAGCGGGAGAGACGTTCGGCCAACCGCAACAAAGAATCCCGGCTCAGGTCGCCGTCGGCGATCAGAAAGAACAGACCGGACTCCTGGGCTGAAGAAGGTGGCTCCCCGCTTACGCCGGGTTCCCATAACGGGACGGCCACGGCGCTGTGTAAGGGGCGGTTCTCGAGACCCGAATCATTCCTGCGCGCGCCGTCCAGTTTGCGGATATGTCCCGGCAATTCTGCCGGGTCGGGAATCCACACCGAATGTCCCGGCGTCCGCACGGAAAGCCATCCGCCGGCGGCTTCATCCGGCCCGATGGTGAACAACTGATCCTGGTCGCCGGGCACGGGGTCGTTGCCGTGCAACATGATGAACATGGGAAATTGTGGCATTAAACGTTCCAGTAGGCGGAAGATGCTGGCCAGGATGATGACCTTTTCACCTGACTGGGGATCACCAATTTCCAGATCCTGGGCATGTTCCATGGCGCCGAGCATTCCAGAAAAAACCTCCATGTCGGGGCCGAACGGGAGCTGGCCGACAGCGGGTCTCAGCGGCGGAGCGGGCGCCGGTGAAGGAACGGCGGCCGGACCAGCCAAACCGATGGATTCAGTACCCAGGAAGGAAAGATCGAGCAGACGTCTGCTTCCCTTCACCATATAAAAAGAACCCTGGCCGGCGTAACTATCCTGTCCGCCAGCGATGGAGACGCCCAGCAATTCACCGCGTCTGGTCAGTTCACCGATAACGGCCTTGGCGGCCAGTCTCATCCGATCGACATCACCAGAGCGAAGGGCCCGGCGGCAGGCCTGACGAAAATGCGGGCCCACCCTGTCCATGGGCAACTCGCCGGATAACAGTCTTTTAAGAGTATTTTCGGAAGTAGCCATATCTTTGGTATTCGTTCGTCAATCCCCAGTTGCTATGCCTAGTGAGTAATTATGACATATCATGTGGTCTTTTTCAAGTACCGACATTGACCACGGGGCCCGAAATTTGCTATTTTTCTCCAGAACCATTCTCAATATTTTCAGGATTCCCTCTGGGGATTTTCCTTGAAACTCCGCCGCACATTGCGGCTGACACGAAACCTGGTGCGTGGTGTATCGACAAGGACAGGTCACGGATGACGTTTCGAACTGGATTCACATCATCGAATTTTCGGCCTCCGCTGCCTGCCGGACAGCACCTCTGGTGGTTTCTGGTCGCAACTGTTTTGCTCGGCGGTTCCCTCGCCGGATGCGCAGGCCACTCCCGGGAAACCACTTCTGATCCGGGAAGCGGACCTCACACAGGCGATCAGGATCCCTTGGGAGGCCTGACGGTTGGAACGGCGCCTCTGGACACCATCCATCCCGTTGTCCTTTCTGATGAACCTATCGTGATGTTACCGGTGGGCCCTGACGGGTACGCGACCCTGGGTGAATTGGAAGGTCTGTGCGACACGACCCTGGCCTTGGCCGCAGAGGGAGAACTGGATCTCGCCCAGGACCATCTCTTCACCCTCCAGTGGCAGGTCAACCTTCCTCTTCCCACCGGAGCGGATTCACTGTACGCCTCACACCGACGCAGTCTGGACCGGCGTGTCTGGCTACTGGGCGGAATCTTGGCCGAAAAAGCCGCTTTCAAGGGCGACCCGGTTGCCGCCGATTCCCTCTTGACGGCCAACTACGGCCGTTTGGCCCAGGCTGATTTCCCCGCTTCTCTCGTGCCTGCCACCGGAGTCGTTCTGCCGAATTTCACGGCCGACCTGATGAAGGTCGACAACCAGGCCGTGCGAAAATGGGAAAACTTTTTCACGGGGCGGGGTCGGCAAAACTTCCAGTTCTGGCTGGACCGCAAGACCGCTGTCGATTCGCTTGTGACGGGGATCCTCGTGGAAAACGATTTACCTCGGGAATTGATCTACCTGGCCATGATCGAGAGCGGCATGAGCCCGCGCGCGGTTTCCAGCGTGAGCGCCGTGGGCCCCTGGCAATTCATGCCTGGAACCGCGAAGGATTACAAGCTGCGCCGAAACTGGTGGCTTGATGAACGGCGTGACATGGAAATGTCCACGCGGGCCGCGGCCAGGTACATCAAGTACCTGTACGGCAAGTTCGACGACTGGGCGCTGGTACTGGCTGCCTACAATACCGGCGGAGGCAGGATCGCCCGCAAGATCCGGCAGCACGGGCATGACAATTTCTGGAACATGCGCCTGCCGAGCCAGACGACCGACTACGTACCCAAGTTCATCGCGGCAGCGCGCATCGGCCAGGACCCGGAAAAGTACGGATTCCAGGTGCGGGACATCGCACAGCTGCGATACGAAGTGCTGTCCGTTGATGACGCCACCGGACTGGATCTGATCGCCAGGTGCGCGGGTGTCAGCAGCGAGGAGGTCCGCCTCCTCAATCCAGCTCTGCTGCGTGGGGCCAGTCCCCCGGACATGAAAGGTTACCCGGTCCGGGTTCCCCAGGGCACGGGAAGCAAGGCACGGGAAGCCCTGCGCCGAGTGCCGGCGGACAAGCGTCTGACCTGGCGACGTCACCGTGTGGAGCGCGGGGAGACACTGGGCCACATCGCCCGCGAGTACGGTACCACGGTCGACGATATAGCCCGGCTCAACAAGCTGGGAGACGTTCATCTGATCCGACCCGGCGACCAGTTGCTGATTCCCATGCCTGCCGAACTGGCGAACAAGGCCCGGAGACGGGCATCCGAAAAGGGCCACTATGTTCCGCCGGACGGTTACGTCCGGGTCAGCTACAAGATCAAGTCCGGCGATACCCTGGGCGGAGTGGCGCGCAAGCTCGGTGTGTCCCTGGCGCATCTGCGCAAGGTCAACAACATCCACAGGACGAATATCATTCACCCCGGGCAGCGGCTCTACGCCTATCGTCCCGGCGGGTGACGAAACCTGGGCATCCCGCGAAAAGAGAGGCCACGGCGTGGCCTCTCTTTTTTCGGATAGGATGCTATCAGAAACGAACGGAAAGACTTATGCGGTGAGTCACCTCGTCGATGTCCAGGGTGTCACCCGCATAGGCATAATCCACAGTCAACGGATTGAGCCGGAAACCAACGCCCGCAGTGAGATCGCCAGCCCCGAAACCGCTGTCGAAGCCGCCGCGGAGAAACACTTTCCGGGAAAATCCCACTTCCAGACCCAGGTGAGGGTTGGCGCTCACCGAGCCACCCCACCATTCGTCGGCATCGCGCCGGTTGTCGAAACGGGTTTCCACCGAGGCCGCCAGGATCAGGTCCATGTTCCAATCCGGGAAGGCGGAGTTCCAGGCCAGACCCGGAATCACTGCAGGAGTAATCAGTTCATTGCGACCGGTGCTCCAGGAAAGGTAGGTAGTGGTGATGTCCTGGAATTTGACGCCGAAATCCAGACCTCTCCAGATTCCCGGTCGCAGGAAGGCCACATCGGCCCCCACTCCCAGACTAGAGAAGGGTCCCACGCTCTGCCGGACGAACTTGAGGGAGCCGCCGACCAGCCAGGATCCGAGTTGTTCACCGTAGGAGAAAAACAGAGCGAATTCCTGATCGCTCTTGTACTGGATCTGGTCCTGGATTTCCGGGTGGGTCAAGAGACCGAGAATTTCATCGTCATCGACAGTGCCGTCGCCGTTGGTGTCCAAAAGGCCGGCGAGATGGTCGGTAAAGGGAATGTCATCGATGCCCAGCCTGATGAGTGAAACGCCGATCCCGGCGGATGCACCTCCGAACAGTGACCAGTCCACCGGCTGGGCATAGGCGACGAAATCCCGGTCAATCAGATCGCCAAAACGCTCCGAATGCATGAGCAGGAGTTCACGGTCCGAGAGCGTGGCCAGACCCGCCGGATTCCAGAAGGTCGTGGAGGGATCATCGGCCACGGCGGTAAAAGCTCCGCCCATACCCAGCGCCCGAGCTCCACCACCGGTTTCCATGAAGGCGCCCGCGTATTTGGTGGCGACGGCGTCGCCGGGCAGGAACAGGAGGGCGATACTGCACAGGACCGCCACATGTATGATTGCTGAACGCATTTTTGACAGTATTGCTGCACACGCAAAACGACCTTTAACAGGTCGCACCCGTTTCAACAGCATTTGTTGCCTCGCTAACCAGGGGTAAGGTCGGAGGGTGAATCGTTGCAACTTGTGATCATTATATGACATTTTCCGCCATCTGGAAAGGCCCGGTATCAATCCACGGGGACGTTACAAGCCATAGAGCTTGATCTTGCGGTATAAAGTTCTCTCACTGATGCCGAGCCGGTCGGAGGCCTTGCGGCGGTTGCCGCCAGCCTGTCTCAAGGCGGACTCTATCAGAGATCTTTCGGCGGTCTGCAGGTCACCCGTCTGCTCACCCGGCAAGGGGCTGTAACCAGTGTCCTCGGAGAAAGTTTCCACAACGCTGCCTGAAGTCGGTAGGCGGCCGTCTGAACGGTAGAGCCACTCCGGGGACCCTTCAGTACCAAAGTGGCCGGACTTGAGGATGGCTTTGATCTCCTTGATGTCGTGGCGCAATTCCAGGAGTGAGGACGCCAGTACCGCCAGGTCAACCCCACCAACCGCTTGGGCGTCAAAAGGAACGGGCAGGAAGGAAGCCGGTTCGGGCCCCTCGCCGAAGCGGATTTCCTGAGGCAAATCCTCCAACTCGATCATGCCCCGCTGCTTGAGCACCGCGACCGAGCTGATGGCATTCAACAGTTCCCGGACGTTGCCCGGCCAGTCGTAGCGGACAAGAGCCTGCTCCGCAGCTCTGGTCAGTCCGCGGATGTGCAGACCGTGTTTTTCATTCTGATCCTTCAGGAACTTACCGGCCAGAACAGGGATGTCGTCCTTCCGGTCCCGCAGGGGCGGCGCGTTGATGACCACCACCTTGAGCCGATAGTAGAGGTCCTGCCGGAAGCGGCCCAGGGTGATGTCCTGGGCGAGATCCCGGTGTGTGGCGGCCACCAGCCGGATATCGGCGTGTTCCGTCTTGGTTCCCCCGACGGGAGTGAAGTCCCCCGTTTCCAGGGCACGCAAAAAACGGGTCTGCATTCCCAACGGCATCTCGGCGACCTCGTCGAGGAAGAGGGTCCCCCCGTCCGAGCGCTTGAAGACTCCGTTGTGGTCGGTTACTGCACCGGTGAAGGCACCCCGCGCGTGACCAAAAAGTTCGCTCTCCAGGACCCCCTCACTCATTGCGCCGCAATTGAGACCGATGAATGGCCCGTCCTTGCGGGCGGAATTGTCGTGGATGGCCCTTGCCACCAACTCCTTGCCCGTTCCGCTTTCCCCCAGGATAAGAATGTTCACATCCAGGGGCGCGGCGTGGGCGATCAAGGCCAGCATTTCCGCCACCGCCAGGCTACAGCCGACGATCCCGCTTCCTTCCCGCACGCGGCGCAGGCGCAGTAGACGCTCGACCACCTGCTGGATCTCCTCGGGATCCGCGTCGGCGGGCAGCGGCCGTACGGCATGTTGGCGGTCGGGGACGGGAAGGTCGGCCGGGTAGTCATCCTGCCCCACGATCACCAGATCGGAGTCGGTCTTCATGGACAGGAATTTGCGGACGACATGTTTGAAGCGGGGATAGTCCCTGGTGTCGAAGACGAATATTGAAGTCTTGCCCAGGGAAATGCGGGCCAGGGCCTCCGAAGGCGAATCATATAGGAACAGTTCAACCTCGGGGAGATCCCAAAAGGCCGCAGCGGAGTAGATCCGGTGCTTCCTGCTCAACAGAACCACTGATCGCAAATCCTGCACATCCCGCGTGAAATGGTGGCGCCCTTATCCTGACAATGTGTCACAATACACCATATCGAGCGTCAGGCCAGCGGATTTTGCAGACGGCCGTCGAGTTGCGGCAAAGGCTCAGCGCAGATCGAGATAGATGGCGGACCGTTGGACAGCGTACTGGAAGGTTCCGTGCTTGTCGGCCACAGTTTCCGGCGTCAAGCCGGCCGCGGCGTGCAGGTCGTCCTCACTCACAATGCCCCGGTCGAAGCCGAGATCACAGGTTGAGGGCTCCAGGGTGTGCGCGAGGTGGTCTGCCAGGGCCACGAGGCCCACGGCATGATCCTCGCTGCCGCTGACACAAGGTGCATGCAGCAGGTCGTGGTGGTGCCCGAAACATCTGTTCAACATGGAGGGGAATCGCCAGGAAAAACCGAAAGCCTCTCCCAGCACGGCATGATCGAAACCGAAAGTATCGCGTTCCACCTCGACCAGGGTCTGGCCTTTTTCCTGCCGGGACCTGATGGCTTGCCCATAGGAGTCCGGCGCATAGATTTCCAGCACGAACTTGCCAAGATCGTGCAGTAGACCGGCGGTGAACACTTCCTCGGGTTCGGGATAATCAGCCATCTCCGCCAGATGTTTGGCGATGGCGCCGGTGGCGACCGAGTGCCGCCATAATTCCCGGTAATCCATCTGGCCTTTACTTTTGAACGTGGCGGTAACCACGCTGGTTGCGACTGAAACACAAATGGCCACCTGGCGGATGGTCCGATAGCCAAGCACGGCAATGCACCGATGAATGTCGGCCATGTCGCCCCGGGTGGAATAGTAGGGGGAATTGGCGAGCCGTAGAATCCGGGCGGTCAAGGGGGCGTCCAGACGTATAACTTCGGCCAGATCGGAAGCTCCGCTGTCGGGATCATCCAGAATTTTCAGGATTTGGAACAGTATATCCGGGATGGTCGGCAACTCTTCGACAGAGGACAGCATGGTCTGGAGTTGACTGGGATCAATGATTCTTTCTCCACCGCAGAATGAGCGCATCACGTTAACCTCAGACGAAAATTTCCATCTCTGTTTCAAGTGTTTCCTTAAGACGGACTGCCGCCGTATCGAAAATTTTAGGCGACAGACCCAGAACCTGATTGGCAAGACAGTTGTTGATATCCAGGTCCGGTTCATCCACGAAGCCGATACCCAGCTTGTGGCAGATCTTGTTGCCCAGGTCCAGGTACAGGAGCAGGGGGTTGTCAATCATCATTGCTTCCGGGTTGTGATGAGAGAGGATGGTGTCCTCGAGCACAGGTGATAGATTCCATTTGTTGACCAGCCGGGCCCCCACCTCGGCATGGTCGAAGCCCAGAATTTCCTTCTCCGTATGACTGAAGGCCTGGTTGTCGTTGTAAACCAGCTGCACGATCTCATCGAATTGTTCCGGCACCCTCAGATTCAACACGAGCTTGCCGATATCGTGCATCAACCCGGCCAGAAACGCTTCCTCGGCCAGGGCGGGCAGGGGATCCTGCACAAGCAACCGGCAGGCGAAAGCCACGCCGATGGAGTGTTCCCACAACAGCCTCTCCTTCAACCCCGTGGTGGCGTTCCGGGTGTTGTAGAGATTGCGCGCGGCGCTGGTCACCACGAGACTCCTGATCGAGTTGAATCCGAGCATGACGATGGCTTCGGTCAGTGTCTTCACCTGCCGGCTGCGGGAATACATCGCGCTGTTGGCTATCTTGAGAATGCGGGCGGTCATGGCCTGGTCGTCGGAAATGATCTGCTGCAGCTGCTCGGCGGAGGTATTGGGATCAGACGACATCTCAAGCACCTTGCTGGCCACCTGGGGCATCGCCGGAAGATCCTGAGTGGTCATGATGATGTTGTTCAGCTGTTCGCTGACCTCGAAGCCGACCTCGGGGGACGGAATCGGGGGTGCCTCTACAGAGGTGCCCATGCCTTCTCCTGGAATCGGGGGAATATTTACCCTGTCCCGGTTCTGAATAGATAATCGACTCCGTCACGGGAGTCCTTTAGGGGGGATTCGACCCAGTCGAGGGGGACATAGCGGTAGGTACGTCGAAAATCATCCAGTCGATCGGACACAGAGCGCAATCTGGCCAGGAGAAGTAGCAATTCCCGGCTGTTCTGTTCCACAGACCCGGAAACAGATCTGGCGGGAACATTCTGAGATTCCACTTTCATTTCCCGGCCCAAGGAAATATCATCTGCCTCTGCAGCAGGTTCTGGCAGTGGGGCGGGCGCCGTAGCAACTGGACGGTCAGTCCGCGCACAGAGTCTCCGTACCTGGACGAAGCCCGAGGCCAGGATGAGGGTGGTGCCCAGGGCCACCGCAGCGGTGGCCGACCAGAACCTGAATCCATTGCCGGCAATGCTCTGCCACGTGTTTACGAAATCCACTGTATTCCTCCTCGGTGATTCAGACCCGCAGATCTATCAGGGAGCCCAGTATTTCCTGGTCGGCATCCAGCTGTTCCTGTTCCCCTGTCCCGGGAACCCTTTCCTCAGGGTTACCACGGATTTCCCCTTCCGCGTTGAGCTCCTTCTTTCTGTTGCGTTTGAGCCTGCGTCGTTTTCTCTTGTCCTTGCCCTCTTCCTGCCTGGCGATGCGGTTCTTTTCCGTTTTCGATGCTTCCTTGACCCGTTGGATTCTGAGTTCTTCCTGATCGTCCTTCTGCTCGGAAAACGGTGTGACTTGAGGCGAGGACTGCTGCCCGCGCGCCTGGGTCTTGGCCACGCTGCCCGCTTGGGCCAGCGTGGTCGGCAGGGAAACTCCATCGCCGGGCATTCGATCTCCTATTCCCCGACATAAGGGACCCGGGTCACGAGGTCGTGCCCGGCCAGCCCCCTGTTTTAGCCACCCAGGTCAAGAAGGTGCAGATGTGGAAAATGGCGATGCAGGCCATGACGTTGACGGGCTCGAATATATCAAGCGCATTGTCCACCAGGACGCTGGCCTGGGACTTGTCATCCTGATCCTGCTGCTCCTGCCGGATCTCCCTGGTGATCTGGCCGATGGAACTCTTGCCTTCATGCCTTTCGATCTTGCCCTTGAGCCTCAGAATCGCTTTGGTGTGGATCTGGCAGACCCGGCTTTCGGTGACATCCAGAATCTCGCCGATTTCCTTGAGGGTGAGTTCCTCATAGTAGTAGAGGACCAGGACCAGTTGTTCCTTTTCCGGTAGTTCCGACATGCGCGTCCTGATCAGGTTTTTCATTTCCTGCTTGGCCAGAATCTGCTCCACATCCTCGTTGTTCACGTCGGCCAGGTAGTCCCCCAGGTTCGTTGAATTGTCGCTGTCGTCGCCGGACGTGTCCGCATCCAGAGACATGATGGTGGCGATGGACACCTCCCCGACCATACTGTCCAGTTCCTCGACCTTGATGTCGAGTTTCTTGGCAACTTCCGCGTCGGTGGCCGGGCGTCCGAGTTGGGCCTCAAGAACGGAGTAAGCTTCCTCCAACTGCTTGGCTTTGCGCCGGAGTGAGCGCGGAAACCAGTCCTGGCTGCGCAACTCGTCGAGGATGGAACCGCGGATGCGGGGAATAGCGTAAGTCTCGAATTTGATGCCCCGCTCGTGGTCGAAATTGTCGATGGCCTGAATAAGGCCGAGCAGGCCGGCGGAAATAAGGTCGTTGAATTCCACGTAGTGGGGCAGGCCGATTGCCATCCTGCCGGCCACGTATTTTACAATGCGGGCATAGATATCGACCAGGTCCCGACGTGCTTCCTGCCTTTGCGGGCCCCGACTCTGTTCCCACAGTTCCTGGTGCGCGATCTGGATTGTCTCGATCATTATCCAACCTTTCTTGTAATGTTTGACGTTCCTTCAAATGCACTTTCCATGCCAGCGGTCGGGACCCGTGGTCGGGTCCTTCTTCAGGTGTTCGGACGTCTGTCCGCAGTCCGGTTGGCGGCAGGAATTTCCGGATTTCCCGCCTGGAGGGGAATCGCCCAGATGACCAGGACCAGGAAGGATCCGCAGGAGAAACCCATGTAGGAGATCAACGTACGTTTCAACGTGAGCCAGACTCCCCAGTCCTGCCAGAGGCCGACGGCCAGGGCGATCAGGCTGGCCATCAGGGCGACGTTGTGAATGAACTTCCGCATCTGGTGAATTTCCTTTCCTGATCTCGACCAGAACTATTCCGTTCCCGGCCTGAATCTGGGCGAAACGTCCGCGTCCAAAATCCTGTCCAACAGCAGTTCGGAGGTGGCGCCGGCGAGTAGTCCCTCGCCCATCGCGTTCTCGGCCATGAAGGAGACGGGCAACGGGATGTGATCTATCAGGTCAAGCAGTTTGGCCGCCCGCCGGGTACCGTCCAACCGGGTCAACGCCAGCCAATCGCAATTCCAGGCGCGGGCCGCCTCCCGGAGATCGGTCAGATCCAGGAAATCCCGGTCCATGGGCATCAACAGGTGTCGCTGGAATTTTTCATTGGAGGCCAGCCAGCGGTGAACCGGACCACCATCAACCAGGCTGTGTTCCATCAGCCCCGGTAGGTCCAGGAGAACCAGGTCGTAACCGGTCAGGTGGTCCTCCATGTCCTGCAACTGCTCGACATCCCTCACCACGGCCGCATCGTGACCCACGGCCGCGGCCCTGTTCTTAAGTCTGGGTTCATCACGATCGGACTCAGGAAGAACCGATATGACCAGAACCCTGCGTCCGGCTTCGGTTAAACTACGGGCCAGATGCAGGACCAGGTCCAGACGATCCGCGGCATGCTCACCCAGGAAAACGTGATTGCCCTCCCAGTCCGCCAGGGCCCGATTTCCCGCACCCAGGTATCCCACCAGCCAGGCAATGACTCCGGGTCTGTCGTTCGGCGGTTGTCCTGTCTCACCGGTGAAGCGGGTCAGGAGTCTTTCCACCACACCGGGCGAAGCTCCGTTTTCAATCAAGTGTTCTGCCAGGGGGTTGCCGGCGGCGTTGTGCTGGTCCTCCGCAGGAACGATTCCGG
>CBDUYZ010000016.1:0-18402 GCA_965371575.1 uncultured bacterium | reverse complement strand
ACGCATCTGAACTGGGGCGCCAGCTACCTGGTCAACGACATCTACCGTCGCTTCCTGCGGCCCGACGCCACCGAGAAGGAATCGGTCTTCGTGGCCAAATTATGCGTCTTCGGGATGATGGTCTGCGCGGTGCTGGTGGCTTTCTGGCTGACGAGCATAGGGCGGGCCTGGCTGTTCGTCTGGGCCATGGGGGCGGGGATCGGGCCGGTGCTGATCCTGCGCTGGTTCTGGTGGCGTATCAACGCCTGGAGCGAGATCGCGGCGCTGGCCTCGTCGGTAACCATGGCGGTGGGTTTCGAGGTGGTCGCCGCGGTGCAGACGGGTCGCGACTACGCCCTGTTCGCCACGCCGGTCAAGGTGGGCCAGATGATCCTGCAGACCCACCACAAGGCGATGATCCTCGTGCCTGTCACCATCGTGGTGTGGCTCGTGGCGACGTTTGCGACCCGGCCGGTTGATGCCGATCGTTTGGCCTCATTCTACCGCAAGGTCAGGCCCGGCGGTTTCTGGGGTCCGGTGGCCATGGCGCACCCGGAAGTCCAGTGTGACGGGTTCCGCTGGTCCCGGCTGGGGGTCTGGGCCTGCGGCAGCGCGGGTGTCTACGGACTTCTGTTCGGATTGGGCAAACTGGTGCTGGGGGAACCGGCAGCAGCGGCGCCGCTCTTCCTGATGGCGGCCCTTGGCGCGGTGGTGGTGGCCTGGGAACTGCGCCGTTCCTGATTGGCGGTCAGGTCACGTCAGATCTTCGAGAATTCCTCGGTGAACCGGTAGCCGATGCCCCAGACGGTCAGGATCAACCGGGGCCGGTTCGGGTTGTCCTCGACCTTGCCGCGCAGACGGTTCACGTGGCTGTTGACGGTGTGCTCGAAGACATCCGCGTCCTCGTCCCAGACAATGTCCAGCAGTTGGCGGCGGCTGAAGGTCCGACCCGGACGAGCAGCCAGGGTATGCAGCAGGTTGTATTCCTTGACCGTCAGCTGCACGGGTTCCCCGTGGATCTGCACCTTGCGCTTGCCGTGGTCTATCTTCAAGGGGCCGAAATCAAGGATGCGGTCGCCGGAGGTGATGCGCCCCAGTTCCTCGGCCCGTTCGATCCGCCGGTAGAGGGCCTTGATTCGAGCCGTCAGCTCACGGATGCTGAAGGGCTTGCACAGGTAGTCGTCGCAACCGAGTTCCAGACCGAGGACCTTGTCCGACTCCTCGACCCGTCCGGTCAGCATCACCACCGGAGTCCGGGTGTCGATTTTGCGGATCTCCCTGAGGACATCGATACCGCTCATGGAGGGCAGAATCCAATCCAGCAGGACCATGCCGTACTGCCCCGACTGGAAGGCCCGGAAGCCTGCCTCGCCGTCCGCGGCGGAGTCCACCCTGTAGCCCTCGGCGGTCAGGTGGAGGGTCAACAGATCGATAAGTTCACGTTCATCTTCGATGACGAGGATTTTCCGGATGGCTCCGGTCGAGGACTCCATGGTGGCACTATCCTTCCCGTAGGGTCCGGGTCTGGCCCGAAACCGCCTGCAGCGGCCACTTCATTTTGCGTAACTATTCATATAACAAAATGATACGGTCATGGCAAGGGACCCGGACCACATTGAGCGGTGACGATTCTCCAAGGCTGGAGCTCCGCTGTTCGACTTGAAACATCACAAAGACGCCATGTTTCTGTGATACTTATGTGAATATTTCCTGCGGGTGATCTTGATCGTGACGGTCATGTCCTGGGAAACACGGACGGATTCCGCGGCGCCAACCAGCGGTTGCCAGCGAACGGTCGCGAGGCGATAATTCCGTAACCATGGTTAAGCCCCTTTGACAGGAGAGCGCATGACTCGACAGACCCTCGAATTGCCCCCGTTGGGCGAGACCATCCTGGCTCTGGACTCGGTCTCGAAATCCTATGGCAACGTCAAAGCCGCGCGGGACGTGAAACTGGAGATCCCGCGGGGGAGTATCTACGGTTTCCTCGGGCCCAACGGCGCCGGCAAGACGACCATTCTGCGCATCATCATGAAGATCATCCTGGCCGACAGTGGCACTATCAACCTGGCTGGACGGCCCCTGGACGGCTCCATGCGGGACAGCATCGGCTACCTGCCCGAGGAGCGCGGGCTGTACCGCAAGATGAAATGCCTGGACCAACTTGCCTACCTGGCTGAGCTCAAGGGAGTGCCGCGGGCCGAAGCGCGCCGGCGAGCCGACGCGTGGCTGATACGCATGGACCTGGAGGAGTGGCGTGACCGCAAGGTGGACGCCCTAAGCAAGGGTATGCAGCAGAAGATCCAGTTCGCCGCCACGTTCATCTCCGAACCGGATATGGTCGTCCTCGACGAGGTGTTCAGCGGACTGGACCCATTGAACATCGAACTGCTGCGGGACATGATCCTGGAGGAGAAGGAAAAGGGCACCACCATCATCTTTTCCACCCACATGCTGGCCGAGGCCGAGAAGATCTGTGACGCCATCTGCCTCATCGAGGGGGGAGAGATCATTCTCGACGGTCCTCTCGAACGGGTGCGGGCTGATTTTCCCCTGAAATCGGTGCGGGTGGCCTGGGAAGGGGATCCGGAACCGCCGTCGGACCTGCCCGGGGTGCTGCATCGGGAAAGATCGGAAGGGAGTTGGCGGCTGACCCTTGCCGAGGGGATCAACCCCCGTGAACTGCTTCCCGAGCTGATGGTGTTCGGCCCTCTGACCCTGTTCTCGGCCAACCGGCCGTCCCTGAGCGAGATCTTCCTCGAAGCGGTGGCGCGGTACCGGAAGGGGGTGCGGTCGTGAAGAAGGTCCTGACAGTCATCCGCAAGGAATATCTCGAACGGGTGCGGTCCAAGAGTTTCGTCATCGGCACGCTCCTCGGTCCGGCCCTGATGTCGATGTTCATCCTGGTGCCCTTCCTGCTGGCGGACAAGGCCGGCTACGAGGTCCGTACCGTCGGCGTTGTCGATCCGGCGGGCCTTTACTTCGATTCCCTCGTCGAAGTCCTGGTCGATCAGGGCCGGGACAACGTGAAGCTGGAGTTGATCGGGACCGGGGCCGTCGAGGAGGCTCTGACCGAAATGAAGGAGTCCATCCTGGACGAGTCGATCCACAGCGGCATCCTGATCGCCGTCGATTTTCTCGATTCCGGACGGGCCACCTTTTACAACAAGTCCGTCAGCGCGGCGGTCATGCGGGACGAGGTCCTGCGCCCGGCCCTGAACAGGGTCCTGCGCGAGGAGAGGTTCGCCGCCGCCCATGTTCCCGACACCCTGTTCGCCTACCTGGCCGCGCGGACGGTCTGGTCGAGTATCGGCGTAACCGCCGAGGGCGGGGAAGAGGAGCAGGACGAGGATGTCGGTATCATCATGGCCATTGTCCTGATCATGATCATCTACATCATGGTGATCATGTACGGCAGCCACACCCTGACCGCAGTGATCGAGGAGAAGAGCAGCCGCATGGTCGAGGTGCTTCTGGCCAGCATCGCTCCGGGCGATCTGATGCTGGGCAAGGTCATGGGCATCGGTCTGGCCGGCCTGACCCAGTTCGCGATCTGGTCCGCGGCCTTGTTCGCCCTCAGCCAGCGCGGGATCTCGGTCGGTGAATTCAGTATGGACACGGCCTTCCTGACGCCGGTGATCCTGATCAACTTCATTGTCTTCTTCGTGCTCGGGTTCTTTCTGTACGCCACCCTGTACGCCGGCATCGGCGCCATGTGCAACACAATCCAGGACAGCCAGCAGTTCCACACGCCCCTGGTCATGGGGCTGGTCATCCCCATGATGATGCTCAGTCTGGTGATGCGGTCGCCCGATTCGACCGTGTCGGTGGTGCTCAGCCTGATTCCCATGTTCTCGCCGGTGATCATGTTCATGCGGGTGTGCGTGGAGACGCCGCCGGTGTGGCAGATCGGGCTATCCTGGGCCCTGATGATGGGCTCTATCTGGTTAGCCGCCCGCATTGCGGGCAAGCTGTTCCGTATGGGTATTCTGATGTACGGCGCCTCGCCGACCTGGGCGACGCTGATCAAGGTCATACGGAGCTGATCAGGGCATGATCTCCAGACGGAAGCGGTCGCCCATCTCGATCAGGTCGACCACCTCCATGCCCTCGGTCACCTCGCCGAAAACCGTGTACCGGCCGTTGAGGTGGGGCTGCTCGGACAGGGTGACGAAGAACTGGCTGCCGCCGGTGTCCTTGCCGTCGTGGGCGATGCCCACGGCGGCTCTCTTGTACCGGGTGCGGCTCCACTCGCTGCGGATGGTGTAGCCCGGCCCGCCCCAGCCGTCGCCGCGGGGGTCGCCGCCCTGGACCACGAAATCGGGAACGACCCGGTGGAAGCTCAAGTCGGCGAAGTAACCCTTGTCGATCAGGTCGAGGAATACTGCACAGGTGTTCGGGGCGATCTTGCCGTCCAACTGGATGACGAAGTCACCCCTGGGGGTGACGCACCGCACCCGCGGCGCTGCAAAAGGCAGCGCGACCGGCGGTTGCCGTTGCGCCCGGTCCACGGCGGGCAGGGTGGCTTTCAGGCTGGCCTCGGTGGGGATGAGGTTCTCCGGCAGCAGTCCCGTGGCCAGGCTCGTCTGCCGGCCTTCGAGACGGATACGGATATCCGGCGAATCGAACGACTGCCGCAACAGAGCTGCCGCTTCAACCTTCAAGCTGTCAGGGCCTTGCCAGGGTCCGTTCTCGGTGTTCAACATCTTTTCCATGCCGGCCAAGACTCCCCGCCGCAATTCGCAACGGTCAGGGCCCGAGGCCCGATGCCACAATCTGAGCAGGGCGCTCAACGATCCGCAGCAGGGGAAATCCCCGACCAGACGCGCGGTGCTCGCGGCGATCACGAAATCCTCGTCATCCAGGCCGGCGTAGAGGTGGCTCTCCAGTCGTGCGTCGGTCGAGGAGTCCGGTATGAGCTCGGTGCGCTCCCGCAGCAGATGGGCCAGGCCTTCGTAGGCCGCTTCGCGCACCATGGCGTTGTGCAGGACGGGGCGTTCGTAATCCCCGAAATCGGTGGGAAAGTCGATCTCAGCGTAGTGGACCAGCAGCGCAGCGGGATCGGTATGATGACGGCTGATGGCGCGCATGCCCGCGGCCAGCACCTGGGGAGAATCTTCGCCCTTGATAGCCGCGACAAGGTCTGCGTCGGACCCGGATCCGCGCACAGCCGCGTAGGCAGCCAGAGCGGAGGCCCGTACCCCGGGGTGAGGTTGGTCCATTTGGGACCGGGCGGACCGGGCCAGGCGGATGCGCCACACCGGCAGCAGACTTTCCTGGGCGGCCGCCTCGGCGGGCAGGGGAGCTTCGGCCACCAGCTGCGCCATGGCGGCCAGGGCGGTTTCGGAAACATGAGGATCGAAACTGGCGGCGGCGGTGATCAGCAGGGCGGCGACCTGGCCGGGATCTCCGGGGGCCTCTTCCTTCAAGCCATGATGGCCCAACCTGCCCAGGGCTCGGCATCCGGCGATCAGGACCCGGGCGGCAGCGAGGTCCCGAAACCGGTCGTGGCTTTGGAAGCCCTCGAGCACGGCGGACAGTGCCGCGGGACTGTCGAGGCGGGCCAATGAGCGATAGGCGTGAACCCGGACCTGGGTCTGGTCGGAGCGGGCGAAAGGAGCCACCAGACCGGTCAGGGTGGAATCGGGCACGAGTTCGATGCAACGCAGCACCCGCCAGCGGACATCGCTTTCGGGCCGGGTCATACCTGCCTGGATGGCGGAGAGCAGATTCTCACGGGCGGAATTGTCCACCATGTTGCGCAGGCCGTCCCAGGCCACGACGGCTTCGGCGGCGTCGCCATTGATGCCGGCTTCCATCAGGACCCGTCCGTCGTTGGGGACATGGGCCAGACCGGCCAGGGCCGCGAGGCGGACGGCCGGCCGGGGATCGACGGCGGCGGACTCGAGGGCCACAACGGCGGCGGGGCTGCCCAGCAGCCCGAGGCTCCAGGCGGCCTCGGCCCGGACCGTGACGCTCCGGTCCTGGAGGGCGGACATCATCTGGGGCAGCACGTCATCGCGGCCGATGAGACCAGCGGCTCGGACGGACGCCAGACGGACGTGGGCGTCCGCGTCCTCGAGCAGGGCCAACAGGGAGTCATGGGGCGCCAGGCGCTGGTCCTGCCAGCGCGCGACGGCCTCGAGTTTTTCCTGCCGGAATTCGGGTTCATTGAAGCAACCGGGCAGGATGATACAGGCCAGGATGAAGGCCGAAAGGGCCACCGGGAAGAGCCGGCGGGTCTGATCGCAAATCCGATTCATGATCTTTTCCTCTGTTCGTGACCAACGTCCTTCTCAGGGCGGCTGTGTTTCGCACATTATGGCTGGAGACTACCACTGGGTCGCCCCCGGACCAATCCCTGGTTTTGACCGTCAGTCATGCGGATGTTAAGATGTCCCGCCGGGATACCAATTCTCAATCCGGAAGAAGGGAACGCATGAAAGTCGCGGTGCTGGGCGCCACCGGTCTGGTGGGGCGGACGATGCTGAAACTGATCGAGGACCGCGTGTGGG
Source organism: uncultured bacterium (assembly GCA_965371575.1). Taxonomy (GTDB): domain Bacteria; phylum Krumholzibacteriota; class Krumholzibacteriia; order LZORAL124-64-63; family LZORAL124-64-63; genus JAGLCY01. The sequence goes on along the minus strand of CBDUYZ010000016.1, from coordinate 11,908 downwards.
TCAGAGGCGATCCTGTGCTCATGTGTTCCGCCCGCGGCGCGGGTTCAAAACTGGAGTTCGCCGGGCAAAATCTTGAGTGCCGTGAAGTTTCGGCCCAGGAATTCCGGGATGTGGACATCGCCCTGTTCAGCGCCGGAGCAGATGCCAGTCGTACCTGGGGGCCGGTAGCCGTCGAGGCCGGAGCGTGGGTCGTGGACAACTCTTCCGTCTGGCGGATGAAAAAGGGTGTCGCCCTCGTGGTGCCGGAAATCAACGGCCCACTGGTCAGACCGGTGGGTGAGGGCGATTCGGGCGGCATCATCGCCAATCCCAACTGCTCCACAATCCAGGTGGCGATGGCTGTTGCGCCCCTGGACGAGGTTTTCGGCGTGCGTGAGGTGCATGTCACCACCCTGCAGGCCGTGTCCGGCGCGGGCCAAAATGCAGTGGCCGAACTGGAGAAGCAGGAAAAAAACCCAACCGCCAAAATGATTGAAATTTTCCCCCGGCCCATCTTCCGCAATGCCATCCCCGCTATCGGCACGGCCCTGCCCGACGGCTCCTTCGAGGAAGAGGACAAGGTCGTCAGGGAGTTGCGCAAGATCCTGGGGCGTGGTGACGATCTGGCCGTGACCTGCACCGCCACCCGCGTGCCGGTCGTGACCGGTCACAGCGCGGCGGTTCGGTTGGTTTGTGAGGAGCCAGTCGATTTGACCCGGGCCGCCGGCGCCCTGGCGAAATGGCCGGGGGTCCAGGTCGATCCCGATCCCCACGGGTATCTGACCCCGCTGGAGATCGTGGGCAAAACCACGGTCCATGTCGGACGTCTGCGCGCCGAAAAGGATAATCCCCACGCCTTGATGATGTGGGTGGTGGCCGACAACCTGCTCAAAGGGGCCGCCTTGAACGCCGTCCAGATCGCCGATCTGCTGGCGGGGAAGTCGCAACCGTGATCAACGGAGCTTCATTCGCCCCGTCGGCCTTGAAAGCCACCCCCCTGAGCGCGCTGCATCCGGCCGTCCGTCTGGGAGCGGCCATCCTGGCTCTGCTGACCTGCCTTGGGTCTCATCCTTTGGGGTTGGCGGTCATGGCCCTGTGCCTCATGGCGGCCTTGACCTGGACCGGGATGGGACCGCTGCGGCAGCTGGCAGCCCTCAAGCCCTGGGCCCCGGTGGCCCTGCTGGTGATTGTGGTCCACACCTTCACCACAACCCCGGCCGCCCCTCTGGGACATCCTTCGGTGGCGGGTTTCCTGGCGGGAGGCAAGGCGCTTATGAGGGTGGCCTGTTCCGTGGGGTGCCTGGGTCTCTACCTGCGCGTGACCCCGCTCGATGACTTGGTTTTGGGGGTGGGTTGGTGGTTGCGGCCGGTCCGGCGCCTGGGGCTGCGCACCGACGACCTGGGATTGGTGCTGGCGGTGGCCATGGGCACCGCGCCGGTCGTGCTGGGAGAGGGACGTCGCATCGAGGCGGTGGTCACCATGCGCAGGTCGGTTCCGGCAGGGCACGAAGTCCGCACTAGGCAGGGACGGGTGGCGAACTTTTTCCATGGGGTGGTGGGGCGCGCACGGGTGATCGTTCCGCTTCTGGAAACACTGATCAGGCGGGCAGAGGCCATGACCCTGTCCCTCGAACATCGGCGGCCGGATCCGCGGGTCACGGGCCGGGTTCCCTACCGGCAGTTGGTGCTTCTGGCGATCTGGGCGGCGGGACTTGTCTGGTTTGCGGTCGGAGGCGGAGCGGGGGTCATCCGGTGAGCGAAGTCTACAGACTACGCATCGACGTGGCCTATGTGGGCAGTGAGTTCCACGGCTGGCAGATCCAGCCGGACGCCCGCTCGGTGCAGGGTGAGATGCGGCGTTGTCTGACCAGCCTGCTCGGCCGGGACGCGATTCCGGTGGCGGCCGGACGGACGGATGCGGGCGTTCACGCGCGGGGTCAGGTGGCGCATTTGACGGTCAATACGGACGAGGAAGTCGAGCGGGTGGCCCGGGCCCTGCCCGGTATGATGCCCGCTGATATCGGGATCAACGGAGTGCGCCGCGTTTCACCGGCCTTCAACGCGCGCCATTCGGCTACCGCCCGGCGCTACAGCTACTGGATTATCCAGGAACGGGACATCTTCCGCCCGCACACCTGGTACGTTCATCGTACTCTTGACCGCAAGATCATGGACCGGGGCGCCGCTGCCTTCGCGGGACTCCACGATTTCACCAGTTTCTGCAAGGCGAAATCCCTCAAAAAGGACCACAACCTCTGCAATGTGAGCCTTTGCGCCTTTGATTGGCGGGGCGATTCGGCTATCTTTCACGTCCGGGCCAACCGGTTCCTGCATCACATGGTGCGCAATATGGTGGGAACCCTGGTGGAGATGGGGCGGGGCGAACGGGGCGAAGATGATATTCCCCGGATCCTGGCCGCCCGCAGCCGCAGTGCCTCGGGCAAATTGGCTCCGTCACAGGGCCTTTTTCTCGAAGAAGTCAAATACCCGGAGCAGTTCATGGATCCCGACTATAATCCGGTCATCGCTCCGGCCATCCCTCCGGGAGGAGATACCCCATGAAATTCTTCATCGACACCGCCAATCTCGAGGCCATCAAGGAAATCAAGGCCATGGGCATGTGCGACGGCGTGACGACCAACCCGAGTCTCATGGCCAAGGAAGGCAACACCGATACGGACAGCGTTCTGAAGGAGATCTGTGCCGTGGTCCAGGGACCGGTCAGCGGCGAGGTGACAGCGCTGGACACCGCCGGCATGGTCGCCGAGGGCAAGCGGCTGGCGGCACTCAGTGAACACATCGTGGTCAAGGTGCCCACGACCTACGAGGGTCTGCAGGCGACCGCCGCGCTGGCTGACGAGGGCATCCGGGTCAACGCAACCCTGGTGTTTTCCGTGAGCCAGGCCTTGCTGATGGCCAAAGCCGGCGCGGCCTACGTGTCGCCGTTTGTCGGTCGGTTGGACGACATCAGTGAAGACGGCATGCAGTTGATCAGCGACATCCTGGAAGTCTACGAGAACTACGGATACGACACCGAGGTGATCGTCGCTTCGGTCCGGCACCCCATGCACGTGGTGGATTCGGCCCTGCTGGGCGCGGACATCGCCACCATCCCGCCGGACGTAATCAAGAAGCTGGTGGCCCACCCTCTGACTGACAAGGGGTTGGCCGCCTTCATGGCCGATTGGGATAAGTTGCAGGGGAGTAAGTAGTGAGAGGCAGCAGTGCCTGGACCGGGGTCTTGCTGGGGCTGCTGGTCGGGGCGGCCCTGGGCGGAATTTTGTTGGCCACCAGGTCCGATTCCCTCTTCATGCGCGGCGGGGCCGGGGACCGGACCGGCCATGACCGCCACGGCGTGATTTCTCCGGCGGGGAGCGAAACCTCTCCGGCTGCAACCTGGGGGGCAAGCGCCGAGGCGCTGGCCGATCAGCGGGGCAACGCCATCGTCCGGGCCACGCGCGAGGTGGCGCCGGCGGTGGTCAGCATCAACGTGGTGCAACAGCAGTCGGTGCGGGATCCGTCGATGAAGTTCCTCGAGCGGATGGGCCTCATCCCCCAGCGTAACTACTTTCGCGATGTGCAGAAAATGGGATCGGGGCTGATCGTTTCCACCGACGGCCTGATCGTCACCAACCAGCATGTCGTGTCCGGGGCGGTGCAGATCATCGTGACGCTGTCGGACGGAAGCCAGTACCAGGCTGTCCTGCTCGACGAGGTCGAACGTTACGACCTGGCCATCCTGAAGATCCAGGCCCGCGACCTGCCTGTGGCGCGCATGGCCGCCGCCGACGATTTACAGATCGGGGAATGGGCCATCGCCATCGGTTCGCCCTACGGCTATCTGCTGGCCGATACCCAGCCGACGGTCACTGTCGGGGTGATCAGCGCCTTGAACCGCGATATCCGCAAGATCCAGGGGGAGCGGGCCTATCTGGGCATGATCCAGACCGACGCCGCGATCAATCCCGGCAACAGCGGCGGGCCGCTCGTCAATACCGAGGGCGAAGTGGTGGGCATCAACACCTTCATCTTCTCGGATTCCGGCGGGAGTGTGGGAATCGGTTTCGCCCTGCCGGTATCGCGGGTCATGACGGTCATCGAGGAGATCCGGGAGTACGGGCACTATCGCCAGGCCAACCTGGGATTCACCCTGCAGAGGCTTTCCCCGGGCATCGTCGAGTACATGAATCTCACCGATCCGGTGGGCGCCGTGGTGATGGCCGTACAGCAGGGATCGCCGGTGTGGAAGTCGGGGTTGCGGCCCGGCGACATCTTCCGGGAGATCGAGGGCTTTCCCCTGGAAAATCTCGACACCCTGTATCGCGTGGTCTATGACGCCAACGTGGGAGACCGGCTCAGGTTCCGCGCCGAGCGGAACAGTGAGTCGTGGCACGGGGAGATCCTGCTTGAGGAGGGCATGGTCCGCAGGGGCCGGGCTCGCTCTGGGACGGATTAACAACAACAAGTTACGCAGGAGACGTGAAGTGGCAGTTCAAGGAGACAGCAACACTGGAGAACGTGCGGCGGCCTGGCGACGGGTTCTGGTGACCGGCGGAGCGGGTTTCACGGGCATCAACCTCATCCGGTTCCTGTTGGACAAGGGCGTGAACGTCCGGTCCCTGGATTTCGCCGAATTCACCTACGCCGACTGCAAGGACCGGATTGAGATCGTCAAGGGCGATATCCGTGACCCCGCAGCCGTCGAAAAGGCGATGCAGGGGGTGGACCTGGTGATCCATTGCGCCATGGCCCTGCCCCTTTATCCCCACGACGACATAGTGACCACCGGCATCGACGGCACACGGTTGCTGTTGAAAACTGCCCAAGAGCATGGGGTGGGCCGGTTCGTTCATATCTCCTCCACCGCGGTCTACGGCATACCCGACCACCACCCTCTATTGGAGGACGACAAGCTGGACGGCGTCGGGCCCTATGGCCATGCCAAGGTCGAGGCCGAAACAGTGTGCCGTCAGTTCCAGGAGCAGGGCATGATCGTGCCGATCATCCGGCCCAAGAGCTTCATCGGTCCGGAGCGGCTGGGAGTGTTCGCCCTGCTGTACGACTGGGCCCAGGATGGACGCGGCTTCCCCATGATCGGGCGGGGCGACAATCGCTACCAGTTGCTGGACATCGGCGACCTGTGCCAGGCCATCTGGCTGTGCTGCCTGCTCGACGACGACATCGTGAACGACACCTTCAACATCGGGGCCGGCGATTACACGACCATGAAGGAGGACTGGCAGGCGGTTCTCGACTACGCCGGTCACGGCAAGAAGATCAAGGGGTTCCCGGCCGAGCCGGTGATCTGGGCCCTGCGTCTGCTCGACAAACTGGGCATGTCGCCTTTGTATAAATGGGTGTACGAGACTGCGAGCAAGGACTCGTTCGTATCGATCGACAAGGCGAAGCGGATACTCGGCTACGCGCCGCAGTACTCGAACAAGGATGCCCTGATCCGGAATTTCGTGTGGTACCTGGCCCACCAGGACGAGTTCGCCGAGAGTGAAGGCGTGACACACCGCGTGCCCTGGAAGCAGGGCGCTTTGGGCCTGGTCAAAAAGTTCTTCTGAGCGGAGGAATGCCGTGATTGCTGTGACGGGCGCCGCCGGATTCATCGGCAGCAACATCGTGTGGGCGCTGAACCAGGCGGGCCGCGAGGACATCATCGTGGTCGATGTCCACGGTACCGATGCGGACAATGCCAACCTGGAGCCGCTGAAATACGACCGCTATTTGGACAAGGACGCTTTCGCGGCCTGGATGTCCGACACCGCCAACGCCGGGCAGTTGGAAACCGTGCACCACATGGGCGCCTGCAGCAGCACCACCGAAACGGACGCCGCCTACCTTGACGAGAACAACTTCGGCTATACGCGCGATCTGTGTCTGAAATGCCTGGACGCCGGTGTGCGGTTCATCAACGCCAGCAGCGCGGCGACCTACGGCGACGGAGCCCGGGGGTACGATGACGACGAGTCCCGGCTGGATGAGTTGAAGCCCCTCAATCTGTATGCCAAATCCAAGCAGGACTTTGACATGTGGGCACATGCTGAGGGATTGCTTGAAAGCATCGTCTGCCTGAAGTACTTCAACGTTTTCGGGCCCAACGAGTGGCACAAGGGCGATATGCGGTCCATGGTCTGCAAGGGTTTCGAGCAGATCACCGAAAGCGGCCGGGTAAATCTGTTCAAGTCCGACCGGCCCGAATATCCGGATGGCGGACAACAGCGGGACTTCGTCTACGTGAAGGACGCAGTCGCTATGACGGTCTGGTTCGCCGCCAAGCCCGATGTGAACGGCATCTTCAACGTGGGCAGCGGCGAGGCCAAGGACTGGAACAGGTTGATCACGGCCATTTTTTCGGCCATGGGGCGCGAGCCCGACATCGAATACATCCCCATGCCCAAACATCTCAAGGGCAAGTACCAGTACCACACCGAGGCCCGCATGAGTAAGATCGCCGCCGCGGGTTACGACAAGTCGCAGACCGTGCTGGAAGACGCCGTGTCCGACTACGTGCAGAATCATCTGGCGCCGAACCGGCACCTGTCTTCATGAAGGATCTGGGGCTTTTTCCTGCTCCCTCGGCCGAACTGCTGGACGGACTGGCTGGAATGTCCCGCACCCTGCGTGAGGTCTTTCCCCTCAAGACCAAACACCGCGCCGCCCTGCCCGCGGGCATCCGGCGACTGTCGGACTTCCTGACCGTTGATCGTGAACACCTGCCCCGCGACTACATGACCAGACCGAAATTCCTGGCGGCCTACCTGCACTACTACCTGCCCTGGAACATCTATCGCCAGGGTCGATTGCTGGCGGGGTTGGATCTGGCTCTCAAGCCGGGTTCCCACATCGTCGACCTGGGGGCCGGGCCGTTGACCTTCCTGCAAGCCCTGTGGCTGTCGCGGCCGGACATGCGTGAGCAGGATCTGGACTATATGGCGGTCGACCGTTCCGAACCCGCGCTGAAGGTCGGCCGGAAACTTTTCGGATCCCTGGCCGCGCAGACATCCTGGAATGTCAACACCGACAACCAACCCGCCGGCCGGAAAAAATTCCGACCCGCCGACCTGCTGGTGATGGCGAACTTCATCAACGAGTTGGATCGTGGTCCCCGCGGCGGGCGCGGATCCCGGAGCGCGGGCAAGGACATCGATTCGGTCGAGGCCCGGCTGCTGGAAAGATGGGAAGGGCAGGTGGCGAGAGACGGCGCCATCCTGCTGATCGAACCCGGCGTGCGGGACTCCGGCCGGTCGCTTTCCCGCCTGCGCCAGACAGCCCTTGAGCGGGGCTGGAGGATTCCGGCGCCCTGTCCTCACGCCGAAGAGTGCCCCATGCCCGGCCGCCGCAACACGCCCTGGTGCCATTTCACGTTCCCCACCGGCGATTCGCCCGCCTGGCTGTCCAGGCTCAGCCACCAGGCTAAATTGCCCAAGGACCGCGCCAGCCTTTCTTTCCTGCTGATGGTCCGGGGCGAGAATCCGTCCGTGCGCATTCGCCCGCCCAAATCACCGGGCAAGGGCTGCAGTATTGTACGAGTCGTGTCCGAGGGTTTCGATCTGCCCAACGGCAAACTCGGCCGGTACGGCTGTTCCGAGCGCGGGTTGGTTCTGCTGGAAAACAGGCGGGGCGGTCCGGCTCCGATCCCTGGTGACCAGGTCACGGTCAAATGGCCGGACTCGGCGCGGCGTGACCCTAAATCGGGGGCCTTGGCCATCCCACTAGCCGATGGCAGGGACCGACGTGATTGAGGTCAGGGAAAGCAACCGTAAAAGGAGAGTTCGATGTCTGTCGGATCCCGATTTCCCGTCAGGATGATCAGGGGGCCCCTGGTCACGCTGGTCGTATTTCTGGGGTGCGTTGGTTTTGCGGGGCAGGCTTCAGCCCAGCGAGATCTCCCTCCGGAAAAAGGCGGCGAGACCTACTCCCTGGGCATGCCACCGGTCTACAAGGGACGCTCGGGTTTCGAACTGCAGTGGTACCGACCCCAGAACAACAGTGAACTGGCGGGATTCTACAATCTCGGTGTGTCCAAGGATCTGGGCAGCCCCGTGGTGGGCATCGCCGCCCTGCGGCTCGAAGGGTACGTGGGATTTCGCAATCAGGATCTCGACGGCGGTGGGCGCGCTCTGTTCGAGATTCCCAGTTTTTTTCTCGGCGGCGGGGTCGACTTCAACGGCACCGACAGTGTGTGGGATTTCCTGCTGACGCTTGACTTGCCTCTCAGGCGGGGTGGGATCTTCGGCCGGGGAACGACCATCGCCCTGCGCTGGCTGCCCGCCAGGGACCAGACCTTCGGTGTGGGTGTCAATGTTCCCCTCTGGGGCCGGAACATCGGAGCTACCCGTCCCAAGAGCGACAACGTGCGGCTGGATTACCGCGATCCTTACCGGGTGGAGCTCGAGTTGCAGGGCCAACTACTCGCAAAATCCCTTACCGACCTGAGAGAGCGGGCCCACTGGTTGGCCATGATGACCCAGCCCTTCGCCGAACCGGAGGGTGCCGACGCGGCCGAGGCCATGGCCCCGGTCCTGGCCGGGTTGAAGGCCCACATCGATTCCACCGACAGCGGATTCCCCCGTGGGCACAGCCTGCCTGAGGAAATCCGTGCATACCACGAGACCCTGGACCTCGCCTTTTCCCTGGCGGCCGGAGCCCTGAATACCTCCGACATGGGCCGTTCCTTGAGCGTCAGGGCCAGGGCCATTCTTTTGGACGAGGTTCTGGTTCCCTACAATTACCTTCTGGGCCAGCGCAAAAGGCATGATTCGCTGATCAGCATGATCGCCATCGCCCAGACGGAATTCGCGAGCTGGGTTCTGTCCGATTCGCAGGCGAACGACCAAAACGCACGCCAGATCTTCTACGTGTTCCAGACCCTGTGCGATGTGATGGAGGAGAACCGTGCCCTGCTGCGCGACCGCTGGGAGGATTCGCGCTTCGTCTGGCTGCCCCTGCAGTACGCGTTGACTCCCGATCAGCACGATTCCCAGGCCGAGCTTGACGACATTATCGCCAAGTCGTCCAAGCAGCCCTTCACGGAAGAGAACAGGGTCTGGTACGTGATCAACGAGCAGTTCCAGTGGGAACTTGTTCGCTCGGTGCGCAAGGCGGAGGATTACCACGTTCTGTGGATCCATGATTTCCGCGGACTCAACGGCGAAGGCAAACCCGACGCCGTCGCCTACGCCCAGACCCTGAACTACCTTGAAGCGATGATCGCGCGCGTGTCTGCCTACGATGAAACCGGCAAGCTTCCCCAGTATTTCATCCTGCTGGATCAGCACTACTTCGAAATCAACAAGGCCCGCCTGTGGCTGCGCCTGTTGTCCGCGCCGCTGGATTACGAGATGAGTCTGCCCAAGGGATACGAGGATTGGCAGCAGCGGCTGAAAGAGACCCAGGACCGACTGCGCCAGGCAGTTTCCGAGTCCATGCTGCTTCAGGTGGCACAAAGCCAGTACGGGGAAAAGTGGCTGAAGAACCTGATCAAGGTACACGTCAACATCACCAATCCGGCGGACACGTCGTTCTTCAGCTGGCACAGCGTGGGCATCATGCCCATTCCCGACAACATGATGCGCGACCACCGCAAGATCGCCTTCTACGACATCACCGAGGAGGATCCCTTCCGCGGTGTGGCCATGTTCACGGGCATGGGCATCGGCGAACACTACATCGGGCCCAACTGGGAAGACCGGGCAATCATGATCCAGGGTCCAGGCGCCCTGGCCGTCAAGGACGCCGCCCGGGGCCTATTAATGGCACAGGGCTACGAACCCGAGGAAATACCCTATCCCTTGCGGAAAATTACCAAACCCGTCGATTACGGCCGGATGCTTGCCGCCGAACACCAGGCCCGGAATCCGGATTGGCTGAACCATCGCGGTTCGGTGATGCAATTGCACAACGAGACGGGTTTCCACGACAAACCAGTCAACGCGGCCAAGGCGGTGCTCTACAGCCTGATGCCGCCGGGCTCGGTTCTCAAGGTGCCCGATTCCCTGTGGCAGAGTTATATCTACGCCTCCCTGCTCGCGGGCAGCGCCCAGCGGGGCTGCCAGGTTCTGGTCATCGCGCCGACGTTGGATTCCGCCCCCAGCGGGGCCGCTCCGACCCTGGCGCGGGCCCACGGTTTGATGGGACGTCTGATCGTATTCTCCAACGAAATGGCTGAAACCCTGACCGAAGCGGGGGGCCTGTTGAAGGTCGGACTCTACGCGCCGGAGCAGGGAGTGGGGGATATCGCCGGCCGGTTCAAGCAGGCTGACGAGACGCGACCAGCCTGGTTGCGGGAGGTCTATCCAGAAAACCCCAGGGTCAACGCCGAAGTCAAAAATATCGGGGCCCTGCTGGATTCCCTGGGTTACTCTGTCAATTACCTGTCGGACGATGATTCTGAGGTAAAACCCAAGATCCACCTGAAAGCAAACTTCTTCGCCTCCGGAACGGCGTGGACAAAACTGATGGTGCGCCCGGAGCTGGCCGGCATCCTGCGGGGCCACATCGAGTATCTGGCCATGCAGGTGGCCCCGGCCGATACTACGGGTAAAGCCCCCGACGTGCAGGACTATCCCGAAGAGCTCAAGGCCGGCTGGATGGCGCTCGTCCATGGTCTTCTGGATGATCTCACTGCCGCGGAGAAGGATGAACTCATCTACTATTTCACGGTGGGCAGCACCAACATGGATTACCGCAGCATGGTCATGGACGGTGAAGTGATGGTCCTGCTCGGCGGCTGGCAGAGCCTGTACGGGTTCATGGATTTTATGCTGCTGCCCGGTCTGTGCGAATGGCTCGAAACAACGGAACAACTGGACGTACTGTTGCCGCCGCCAAGTGGGTTTACCCGCGGCATGGCGGGGTTGATGAAACTGACTCTTTGATAGGCGCTGGGGCAGACCTGGCCGGGAAGGATATAGCCATGAAAAAACTCATTCTCCTTGCACCCGTGCTGATGTTATTGGCCGGTTGTTCGACCTTCAAGAAATCCCAGCGGCTCGACCTGAGGCCCTTTGCCGAATACACGGTGAGCCTGGCTTCGGACATCGAATTCGGTATGACCTCCGGGGCAAAGGTCCATTACCTGATGGACTATCGCGACGATCCCGTGATCGAAGCGCATAACACCCAATGGGATTATGTCCGCCAGCTGGTGCGCGCCATCGTCGCCTATTCGGTCGAAATCACCACCCTAAGCGGTTCCCAGCTTACCGAGAGCGGAAAGAACCAGGAGTTTGCCGTATTCCTGGGCCGGTTGGTCCGGCCCGCCATCGTCAAGTATCCGGATGCCATCAGGATCAGCGCGGCCGGCCTGGATTCGATCACCACAGATGTGCGGGCCCAAACCACCTTCCTGGGCGCTCTGGGATCCGCCCAGCCGGTCATCGACGAGATCGCCCGTATTTCTGAATTGGTTTTCGACGAATTACAGGAGTCTCTTGATGATACGGCCGACCATCTGCTGGCCAGAATCGAAGAAGACAATGCGGATGTGAAATTCGTTCGCAAGCGCCTCAAAGCGGCCCAGGCCCGATATGTCAAGAGCATTATTATTTTGGGAAGGATTCGCGCTGGTGAAGATACCTTGTGGCCCGAACTTCTGGCCAACGAGCCCCAGCTCAAGGAAATCATTCCCACGGATCGCGAACCTAACCGGGAAGATGTCAAACGCGTCGAGGACCGTCTGTTCTACATGATGGATAAAGTGGTGGATTTCAAGATGCAGTTTGCCCCCGACATGGAATACTACCGCAACCAGGTGTCGGAACTGGACGACCTGTACAAGTTCGCCATGTTGCACCTCAAAAAAGCCCGAGTGACGGTCATGGTCTGGGCGCGGGCCCACCGTGATCTCGCGCGCGGCATCACCAATCCGGCAAAGATCGACATCTTCGACATCACCAAAAAGGCGGTCAAGACGGTCATG
>CBDUYZ010000015.1:0-18679 GCA_965371575.1 uncultured bacterium | reverse complement strand
ACTGGATATCGAATATCTTGGTCAAAAAGCCCCCGGTAGCGCGGAATTCGCTGGTCTCGAAAACGTTGTTGCCGCATTTGGCGCAAATGTAACCCTGGGTCATGGCCATTCCTTCCTACTAATTGGGTGCCGTATTTCCTATAATACCCGCAGCAAATCCTGATTATTCACTACAGTCCAGATCGAGGAGCCGATCATGCGCCGATACCTGGTGGCCGGAAACTGGAAACTGAACAATGGGCCCAAAGTGGGCCGCGAGCTGGCCCAGGGCCTGGCCGATCTGCTCGATGGTCGCGAACTCAAGGGCGACGTGCTGGTGTGCCCGCCCTTCGTGAGTATCCCCGCCGTGGGCGAGGTGGCCAAGGGCGACCCGCTGCTACTTGGCGCGCAGAACTGCGCCGACCAGACCGGTGGCGCCTTTACCGGAGAAGTGTCCGCCGAAATGCTGGCCGAAGCCGGCTGCCAGTACGTGATCATCGCCCACAGCGAACGCCGCGAGTACCAGAAGGAAACGGACGACCAGTTCGTCAGGAAAATCAACCTGATCCACCAGGCCGGTCTGAAGGCCATCTTCTGCTATGGTGAGAAGCTCGAGGAACGCAAGGCCGGCCGCGAACAGGATGTGGTGAAAAGTCAGCTCACCGGCGTATTGCCCCGCCTGGAATTCGTCAACGCCTACAACACGGTGCTGGCCTACGAGCCGGTGTGGGCCATCGGCACCGGTGAAACCGCCACGCCCGAAATGGCGCAACAGATGCACGCGTTTTCGCGCAAGGTCGTGGCCGACCTGCTGGGGCGGGAAGTCGCCGATTTCATGCGCATTCTCTACGGCGGCAGTTGCAAGCCCGCCAACGCTCTTGAATTGATCAGCCTGCCCGATGTGGACGGCGGTCTGATCGGCGGCGCGGCGCTCAAGGCGGTCGATTTCGTGGGCATCGTCGACGGAGCCGAGGCTGCCCAAAGTTAAGTCTGTTCAGGGTCACTTTCCCTCTTTCGGAGGATCCGTAACGTGAAAATCTTCAAATCACTCAGCGTGCTGTTGGCCGTGGGCCTGATCATGAGCAGCGCGGTTGTCCAGAGCGCGGACGAGGTGTATTTCGATCCGAACCTGGAACCGGTATTCCACCCGTTGCCCGACAACATCGAGATCCTGCGCCTGGGAAACGGCCTGGAAGTGATCCTGATGCGCAACCCGGCGCAGCCCATGGTGGGCATCTACACCCAGGTCAAGGTGGGTTCGGCGCGCGAGGACTACCGCACCAGCGGCATGAGTCACATGCTCGAACACCTGCTCTTCAACGGCAGCGAGAAGTACACGCAGGAAGAGCAGTACGATCTGGCCGACCGGGCCGGCGCCTACAACAACGCCAACACGACTGATTTCTTCACCAACTACATGATGGTGATCCCGGCGGCGGAGATTGAAACGGGCCTGGACATCCAGTCGCAGATGCTCTTCCACTCCACCCTGCCCGACGACAAGTTCGCCAAGGAAAAGGGCATCGTTGTGGGCGAGATCGTGCAGGGCCGCGACTGGCCGGGCCACTACGCACAAACGGCGCTGCGCCAGGCCCTGTTCGCCGGGTCGAGCCTGGAACTGCCGACCCTGGGCACCAAGTCGACCATCGAACACATGGTTCGCGACGACGTTTACGATTTCTACAAGTACTGGTACGTGCCGAACAACATGGTCCTGACCCTGGCGGGCAATTTCGACCGCGGCCAGGCTCTGGAACTTCTGGAGACCTACTACGGCACGCCGGCGCCCGGGACCATCGATCGGGAAGGTCTGAAGTTCGCCGCCCTGATTGATCGCACCACCACGATCTCCCGGCGCGGGGGCGACGAGCGCATCCTCGCCCTCTCCTTCGAGGCCCCTTCCTACGGCATGGCCGAGTTCTTCCCCTTCCTGGTCATGACCCGGCTTTTGGACCTCGAAGGCAGCGGTATCCTGACCCTGGCGCTGGACGATCTCGATTCCGCGGTGCGGCCCGAACTGGCCATCTGGTGGGAAAAGGTGCCGGGTTTCGAGCGCCTGACCTTCGAATTCACCTTGCCCGACGGCATCGATCCGGATATTGCCTACCGCCTGGTCCAGGACGCGGTTATCGGCGCCGTCGAGATGGGGATCACCGGTGAGGACATCCTCGGCATCGTGCGCATGTCCGAGGTGGAAACTCTGCTTCAGCGCGAACAGTTGCGCATGACGGGCATCTACACGGCCGAATCGATCGCGCTGGGCGGGTCCGATTTTTTCATCAACTATCTGGATGGCTTGCGGGGTGTGACCGCCGAGGACGTGACGCGTGTCCTGACCAACTGGCTGGTCGATGCCCCCTGCCTGGCGGTCATGATCGAGCCCGATCCCGCCAGGAAACAGGAAGAAGGCGGCATGCCCGGGATGCCTCCCGGCATGAAGATGCCCCCGGGCATGACGATGCCCCCCGGCATGGCCGCGGCCATGAAGAAATCAAGCGACGGAGCGGATGATCAGACCGAGGCTCCGTCCATGGCCGAGGTCCCGGCAGCGCCCAGGCCCCTGAAGGTCGACCGTTCCTTGCTGAACAACGGGGCGATCCTGGTGAGCCAGACCAATCCGGACAGCCCGTTGATCGCCATCCATCTGGCCGTGCGCGGCCGTGCGCAAATCGACCGGGACGACGCCGAGGCCGGAGCCCTGGACATCGTGCACCGTCTGCTGAGCGAGGGCATCCCCGGCTGTGACAAGGTGTGCCTGTCCAGACGCCTGAGGGATTTGGGCGCGGTGGTCAAGCTGGTGGACGATCCCCGCATCCCCATGGACAACTACTACACCAACGGCCGCTTCAGCTTCATCCGCATCGAGACGGCCGCAGAGTACGGATCCGAGGTGCTGGATCTGCTGACCACCGTCATCCAGCACGCCGCCTTCGACGAGCAGGCCTTCGCCAGGACGCGCGAAGATCGGATCACCGTGTTGGCGCGGCAGGAAGCCAGCGCCCGCAGCACCGCCAACACCATGCTGGACGGGGCTCTCTACGGGGACCATCCCCTGGTGCTGCCGGCCGAGGGCGACGCCGGGTCGCTGGGCAGGCTCGACTTCAACCAGGTGCGGGCGGTTTACCGCAAGGCCTTCGCGCCGGGAAACCTGATCTTCGCCGTCGTGGGGCCTGCCGAGCATGACGACATCAAGGTGAGCCTGGAAAATCATCTGGGCGAAAGAGGAGCCCCTACCGCGGCCCTGCCGACGGAGCCGGTGACGACGGTCGCGGAAAGTCTGACCGCGACGGTCGGTGGACAGATGGCCGTTATCCGGCTGGGCTCCATTCTGGCCGTGGACCAGGCCGACGCCGACGCCCTCAAGCTGGTCGTAGCCATCCTGTCGGATCGCATGGCCATGGATCTGCGCGAAAAACGGGGTCTGAGCTACAGTGTGGGTGCTTCCATCTCCGTGAACGGAGACCGGGGGCGGTTCACCTCCTGGATCAATCCACCTCGCGAGCGGATGGACGAGGGCAAACAGGCCATCAAGGAGTTTATCGCCGGCTTCGACGCGGCGACCGTCACCCAGGATGAGATGGACAAGATCCGCGCCGCCCGCACCGGTCGCATGATGATGCGGCGCCTGTCGTCGATGGGACAGGCCTACTACCTGTCCATGGCCGAATTGGAAGGCGACATCGCGGGTTATTTGAACGGCCTGACCGTCTACGACGATCTGACCCTGGCCGACCTGCAGGCCGCCGCCGGCAAGTATCTGGATGGTATGGTGATGGTGGAGGTCGTCGTCGATTAGTCCGATCCGTGGCCGTGGCTGCAGATCTTGTCGCAGATATCCTTTTCCAGCCGCTGAAGCTGCTCCTGGTCGGGTTCTGCTCCAGCGGCCAGGTCTTTGGCGCCCTGCCCGATAGAGCGGATCTGGGCCCAGTAGTCCCGGCAGTGCGTGCACATGAACAGGTGAAGCTTAATCTCCATCCGTTTCATGAAACCTAAATCCTCGATCCCGTCCGAGGCGATGAGTCTTGAAAGATCCCTGCACTTCAGCATTGTCATTCAACCTCTGATGTTTCTTTTTTCAAGACACTCCCGCAACAGGTTCCGCCCCCGGTAGAGCAGAACGCCCAGATTGGACCGGCTGATTTCCATTGTCCGGCAGATCTCCTCGCTATCCAGTTCTTCCACTTCCCGCAGGATGAAGGCCATGCGCTGATCCGTCGAGACCCCATCGAGACAATCGGTAAGATGCTCGCGTACTTCTCTTTCGTAGGCGGCCATGTCGGCGCCGCGCGGAGGCTGCTGCCAGCGGCCGTCGGTCTTGAAGCGATTCTCCATGACCTGGTCGATACTCTCGGCGGTGCCTTCACGTAAGGCGGAGCGCCTCATCTCTGAAATTTTACGATAAAGGATTCCGAACAGCCAGGTGCGGACATGGGACCGGCCTTCGAATTCATCGATCTTCTCGATGAAGGTGACAAACGTGCTCTGGCAGACATCCTCCGCATTCTGGAGATTGAGCCCGGCGCCGCGCGCCGCCCGCAGGACCTGGGGCAGGTAGGCGTTGATCAGGCGCTGCAGGGCGGTCTCGTCCCGGACCCTGAGCAAATCCAGGAATTCCGGGCCGGCAAATCCGTTATGCGCCATGGCGAACAACATGGTGGAGGTAAGCTCCTGGTTGGAAAACTTTTCCTGTAACAAACCGGTGGCCCCACGCACTTACCCATGTGACCGGAAGTTTTCGTGAACGAGATCCACCGGTGAGGTGGACCTGATGATATTCTAAGGAGAAAAACAATGATAGCCAACAGAATCAAGCATGGAATCGTCGGCGGACTGGTCGGCGGAGTGGTTTTCGGAATGATGATGGGTTTCATGGGTGTCCTGCCCATGATCGGCAAGATGGTCGGCTACCCCAGCGCCGTGGTGGGTTTCCTGGTGCATCTGGTCATCAGTGCGGGCATTGGCGGCAGCTTTGGTCTGTTGCTGGGTCCGGCGGTGAGCGGCCGGACCAGCGGCCTGGCTGTGGGCATGGCCTACGGCGCCGGTTGGTGGTTTCTGGGTCCATTGACCCTGATGCCGCTGTTCATGGGCATGGGCCTGGGTGTGAACTGGAATGTGACCGCTGCGACCAACATGCTGCCCAGCCTGATGGGGCACGCCATTTTCGGCCTGGTGCTGGGTTTTGTGTACAACCGCGGGGATAACTGCTTCGTCCTGAAGGTGGGCAAAGCGGTCGACGACACCACCTCCGAAAAGCCCAAACTACGCTCGGTCAGTTGACCCTGATTCCTTATGGATTCTCCCGGGGGCAGGAACCGCAATCCCCGTGCGGCTCTTGCCCTTTCCCAATTTTACAGCCCGACCATCCCGGCGACAGGGGACTTGCGCCCAGGGGGGGCAGGGATTATTCTCTTTCCCGTCGGATTTTCCGGATATATTTCCCATGTTCCGGTGTTCATATCGACTTGACCCGGGTATTTTCCAAGGAGATCGACAGTGGCAGGGAACTTTTTCTCTTCGGTTCAAAAAGCACTTCTTCCGGTCCTGGCGGCCGGTTTTCTACTTGTGCCGATCCTGGCGGCGGGTCAGACGCCGGTGATTGCCCACCGGGTGGATATTTCCTTTGGCATCGAAAACCACACCGTCCATATCACGGACAACCTGGTGATTCCGGCGGGGCTCGATCATCTTCGGCTCGGGGATGGATTGCGGGTGGAGATCATCAAGGGCGCCGATGGGACGACCGCCGTGCCGGGCCGGTCGGTGGCCCCGGCCGAGGACGAGGATGGTCCCTACCAGCGCCTGGATATGGAGCAGTTGGGTCTCGCGGGAGACGGCGGAGACCTGACCATCGTCTACCGGGGGACCTTCCACGAACCGGTGGACGACGTGGTCTTTTCCCGGGAAAACGTGGGCAACGAAATCATCGCCACCATCAGTGAAGAGGGTATCTACCTGTCGTCCATGGCCGAATGGCTGCCCTGGGTAGAAAACACCATGGCCACCTACGATCTGAAGATCGACACCCCCGCCGGTTTCGAGACCGTGACCCAGGGCCGGCGAACCGAGCACACCGAAAGCAATGGCCGCCTGCGGACCCGCTGGGTCGCCGACAATCCCTCCGACGGGGTGAATCTCATCGCCAACCGCTATTTCGTACATGAGGAGCCCGTACGCGACGGCGTGGTCAGCTACACGTTCTTCCTCGAAGACGATGCCCGGCTGCGTGCTACCTACATGGAGCGCACGAAGGCCTATCTCGCGATGTATGAGGAGATGATCGGGCCGTATCCCTACACGAAGTTCGCTACGGTCGAGAACTGGTTCCCCACGGGTTACGGGATGCCGTCCTACACCCTGCTGGGAGGCCAGGTTCTGCGGTTGCCCTTTATTCCCTACACCAGTTTCGGCCACGAGATCGCCCACAACTGGTGGGGCAACTCGGTGTTCGTGGACACGGATGAAGGCAACTGGTGTGAAGGCGTGACCGTCTACTGTGCCGACTACCACTACAAGGAGCTCGAGAGCGAGGAAGGGGCCCGGGAATATCGCCGCAACCTGCTGAAGAACTACGTGGCCTACGTTAAGGATCCATCCCTTGATTTTCCCTTATCCGAATTCCTGAACAGGCACAGCGGAGCGACCCGCGCCGTGGGCTACGGCAAGAGCATGATGGTTTTCCACATGGCCGACCAGGCCATCGGACGGGAGAATTTCCTGACCGGGTTGCGGAGGGTGGCCGCCGAGCATCGCTACACGAAAGCGTCCTGGAGCGATTTCATGACCGCCTTTGCCGAGGCCGGGGACCGTGATCTGACGCGCTTCCAGGAGCAGTGGTTGACCTGGACGGGAGCCCCGGTTCTTAATCTCGGCCCGGTGGAGTTCCAGGACGGCAAGGTGGTCTTCACCCTTGGCCAGGTCGAGCCCGCCTACACCCTCGAGGTGCCCGTGGTCCTGACGACAGGGACAGGGACCGAGGAACATGTCGTGGTCCTGGATCGACTCAGCCAGGAATTCATGATCGAGGCCGAAGGGGCCAGGAAGCTGGCGGTGGATCCGGACTGTCACCTTTTCCGGCGGCTGCATTCCACAGAGATCGAACCGACCATCAGCCAGGTGCTGGCGGAGGCCGACCCGGTTTTCGTCAGCGGGGACGCCGCGCCCGACATGGTCACCGCGGCCAGGAGTTTCGCGGCCGACTTCTCGGAAAAAGACGATTTTTCCTTCCACGAGGAAGGGGCATTGCCCTGCAGCGGCCACGCCGGTATCGTGATCAACCCCGGAGATGTGCTCCTGAAGCAAATTGCGCCCAAGGACCTGGTCGTTTCGGGCGTCACGTTGTTTCTGGCGGGCAAGCGTTACAGTCTCAAGGAGTTCGACCTGGTGTTCGCGGCCCAGGACCCGAACGATCCGGAGGTCACCGACCTGGTGATCCTCTGCGCCTCGACCCACCGACTGGAGGCCCTGGCCCGCCGGATAGGCCACTACGGCAAATACAGTTGGCTTCTGCTTCCGGTCGGACAGGGCAAGGTACTCCGGGGCAACTGGCCCGCGGGTGATTCGCCCTTGATTGCCGCCAAGTAGACCGAAAAAGCCCCGGAGGATCACAGAGATGTGTTACAATATCCGGGACAAGTGCAACCGCCGCAGAACAATGGGACAGCATGGAAAATCCATGAGAATGTTGAACGGGAAATGGCTGTTCCGGCAGCCGGGCCATGGGTTCGGTCTACTTGCCGTGCTGCTTCTGACCACGATTCTGGCGGCTCTGCCCGGCTGCGGCGACGATCCTGCCCGGCCGGAGCCTGTCGCCTCAGAGTGGACCCAGATCCTGGCGCCCGAATACACCCACCGCGCCGTGTGGGGCGTATCTTCCACCCTCTTTTTCGTGGCCAGTGAAAAGGGATCTATCAGCCGCTTCCAGGATGGTGAGTGGAAGAGCTGGCAATTCCGGTATTTCGAGAACATGCGTGGCGTGTGGGGCGCGGATGCCGAGCATGTTATGGCCGTGGGCGATAACGGCAAGTGCTACCGTTTCGACGGCGCCGACTGGGAATCGATCTACACCGATACCAGCCAGGATCTGCTGGGAATCTGGGGGACGAGCTGGGACAACATCTACGCGGTGGGCGGCGACGGTGCCCTGATCCATTTCGATGGTGACCACTGGACGAGCCTCGACAGCGGGGTTACCTCCCTGCTGTACAGCATCTGGGGTTCCGGTCCTGCGGACATCTTCGCCGTTGGCCGCGACGGCACGATCATCCATTTTGACGGGATTGCCTGGTTGCCCATGACCAGTGGCACTACCGAGGCCCTGGACTGCGTGTGGGGATTGGCGGGGGACGACGTGTTCGCGGTCGGCGCGCTGGGCACGATACACCACTATGACGGCCAGGCCTGGACCTGGGAGGACAGCGGAATATCCGACCGCCTGTGGTCGGTCCGAGGCTTGCCCGGCCAGGATCCGGTGGCCCTGGGGGCCCGGGGCGCCCTCCTGACCCGCCGGGATGGCGTCTGGCAGTACGAGCAGATCGCCCAGGGCCGGGATTTGTACGGTCTGTGGGACAACGGCGACAGCGCCCTGCTGGTGGTGGGTTACAACGGTCTGGTCATGAGACTGACAAGCAACGCCCGGCAGACCCTGAACCAAGGCCACACCCACTGGCTGACCGGTGTGTGGGCGACAGATTGCGGCCGGGTGTACGCCGTGGGCAAGCGTGGCGCGATTCTCCAGTCGTCCGGCAACGGCTGGGTGAACATCGCTCCCAATCTTGAAGAGGTGAACTATTCCGCCATCTGGGGGGCCGCACCCGACGATTTCTTCGTGACCGGCAGCGGGGGGATAATCGTTCGTTACCAGACGGGGGTCTGGACGATCTGGCGGCTCAATTCCCTCTTGAACCTCGAGGGCATATGGGGCTCGGCCCCCGACGACATCTTTATCGTGGGCGCCGGTGGGATCATCCTCCACTTCGATGGAGTGAGCTGGGAACCCATGGACAGCGGCACCACCCGCAGCCTGTCCGCAGTTCATGGCCGGGGTCCGGGTGACGTGTACGCCGTCGGGCTGGGGGGCACGATCCTCCACTTCAACGGCATCACCTGGCGCCAGCTCGACAGCGGGGTGCAAACCTCGCTGAACGGAGTCTGGTGCCGGCCCGGGGCCGAAACCGTGATCGTGGGTGACGGCGGCCTGATTCTACATCGCGGACCGGGCCAGACCGGCGACGCCACCTGGATCGAACCCCCGGTCAAGTTGACCACCTTTTCGCTCGCGGCGGTGACGGGCAACCCCGCAGGCGAGGTCTTCACCGCGGGATACAACGGAGTCGTACTACGCTACGATGGCGAGGTCTGGGACATCATGCCCTCCGGATATTTCGATCCTCTCAACGCGATCCACATCGGTTCCTGCGGCGAAATTTTTACCGCCGGTCTCTGGGGACTGATCCTGAATTACGGTAACTGACCACCCGCTTTTTCCTTGAGGAGCGACCATGGGGAAACTTGACAAGCTGCAGCCTGCCGCCGTCTGGAACATCTTCGAGAAAATGAGCGAGATCCCCCGCGGCTCCGGCAACGAGACCGGTGTCATGAACATGTTCAAGGTCTGGGCCGATGATCTGGGACTGGACTGGAATGAGGACGAGGTGGGGAATCTGCTGGTGTCCATTCCGGGCACCAAGGGACTGGGGAAGGCCGCGCCCGTGTTGATCCAGGGCCATGTGGACATGGTCTGTGAGAAGAATGCGGCCACCAGGCACGATTTCGAAAAGGATCCTCTCAAACTCAAGGTCATCGGCGACTGGGTGACCGCCGAGGGCACGACCCTCGGGGCGGACAACGGCATCGGCGTGGCCATGGGGCTGGCCCTGGCAGTGGACAAGACCGTTGCCCACGGACCTGTCGAGGTGCTGCTGACCGTGGACGAGGAGCGCGGGCTGACCGGGGCGGCCGGAGTGCAGGCGGGCTTCTTCAAGTCTCAGAAGATGATCAACCTGGATTCGGAGGAGGACGAGGCCATCTTCATCGGCTGCTCCGGCGGCAGGGACACGCAGTTCACCTTGAAGAACAGGTCGACTCGCGCGCCCAAGGACAGCTCCGGCCGCAAGGTGACCATCAGCGGGCTGAAGGGAGGCCATTCGGGGCTGGACATCCACCAGCACCGGGGTAATGCCATCAAGATCCTGACGCGGGCCCTGCAAGTCGCGTCGCAGGAGATGGAAGTCCGCCTGGTCGAAATAAACGGCGGCAGCATGCGCAACGCCATTCCCCGCGAGGCCGAGGCCAAGGTGGTCATCGACAAGAAACTGGGCCGCAAGTTCAAGCAGACCGTCGATGCCTGCCTGAAGCGGATCCAGGCCGAGGAGCTGGCGGACACGGACGCTGGTTTCGCCTGGAAGGTCGCCGCCGTACAGGCGCCGCGCTGTTTCAGCCTGGCCAGTTCCCGGACCACGCTGAACCTGTTGACCGCGATTCCCAGCGGCGTGACGGCCATGAGCCTGGACATAGCGGGACTGGTGGAATCGAGTACCAACCTGGGCGTGGTCGAAACCAACGCCGCCAAGGTCCAAGTCGTGTGTTGCAGTCGCAGTTCGGTCATGTCGGCGCTGGAGGAACTCGTGCTTCAGCACCGGACGATCGGCGAGTTGGCTGACGCCGAGGTGGAACAGCCGGAGGGTTATCCGGGCTGGCAGCCAAACATGAAATCGCCGATACTCGCGGTCACCAGGGCCAAGTACAAGCAGGCCTTCGGTGTGGACGCCAAGCTGCTGGCCATCCACGCGGGCCTGGAGTGCGGGCTGTTGACGGAGAAATATCCCGCGCTTGATATCGTCTCCTTCGGACCCAACATTCGCGGCGCGCATTCGCCCGACGAGATGGTGCAGATCAGCTCAGTGCAGAAGATCTGGAAGCTGTTCGCTGCGACGCTTAAAGGTGTGGCCCAGGGCTGATATTTCTAATTAAGATGGTGACAACCGGTTAGCGGGCGGCGTCCTGGGGATTGCCGCCCGTCGGCTTTCCGGGAAAAGTTCCCCACAAGTTATCCACAGGTGTTTCATGTGTATCAGCAGATACTTTCAGGATAAGAATGATCCCATAAATGGTTGCAAAAGTTGACGCTGAAAAAATGTCATGAAAATGTAAAAAATGTCACAAGACATTTATGCTCCCAGTTATCCCCATGGTTGGAGCGATTCCGGGGAGACTGAAACCCGGTGAATATTTGGAGTTTCCGGTCGATCCCCGGTTGCCTCAGAGCCACATCTGCACCATCATTCCCTCCATGGGGGAATTTCCCTGAATTCAACGGGATCGGTGCGTCCGGCCAGGAGAAATTCAGACGCACTATCCAGGACTTCCGCAGAGGAAAGGCGGGCTGGCATGGCCGGAATCGGTGAAGCCGGAAAGAGGGGACCCAGGGTCAGATCCGACTGCTGGATCGAAGTGGAGATCCAGGATTCCGGAGGCGTATCGATCAATCTGCAGAGCAAGGTGGCCGGCATGTTCGGCGACCGGATCAACGCTTTGCTGGAGGAGGGTTGCCGCGCGCTCGGGGTGGACCACGTCCGGATCACCCTCGAGGACCAGGGCGCCCTGCCGTTTACCCTGGCGGCCCGTCTGGAAACCGCCGTGCGCCGGGCCGGTGTCGAAGTCGCCGGCGAATTCCTGCTGACGATGGGCGACAAGTGCGCCTACGGCAGCGATCGTGAGCGTCTGCGCCGCAGCCGCCTGTATCTGCCCGGCAATGAACCCAAGTTCTACGTCAACGCCGGCCTGCACGCACCGGACGGCGTGATCCTTGACCTCGAGGACTCCGTGGCCCACAGGGAGAAGGATGCCGCCCGCACGCTGGTCCGCAACGCCCTGCGCGCGGTGGATTTCTATGGGGCCGAGCGTATGGTTCGAATCAACCAGGGCGAGCATGGTCTCGAGGACCTCGAGTGGATCGTGCCCCACAACGTGAATCTCGTCCTCATCCCCAAGGTCGAGGATCCCCAGCAGGTGGTCGAGGTCGACCGGCGCATCGCCGCCATCAAGCAGAAGCATGGTCACGCGGAGCCGGTGTTCCTGATGCCGATCATCGAATCGGCCCTGGGGGCCTGGCGGGCCTTCGAGATCGCCGCGTCCTGCCCGGACGTGGTGGGCCTGGCCATCGGGCTGGAGGACTACACCGCCGACATCGGCGCCCAGCGCACGCTCGAAGGAAACGAGTCGTTCTGGGCCCGTGCCCAGGTGCTGAACGGGGCCAAGGCCGCACACGTGCAGCCCATCGACACCGTGTTCAGCGACGTGACGGACATGGAGGGACTGGCCGCTTCGGTGCGGGAGGCCAAGAGTCTGGGTTTCGTGGGCAAGGGGTGCATCCATCCTCGACAGATCGCCGTGGTGCACGACGCCTTCGCCCCGGACAAGGCCGAAATCGAACGGGCCAGGAATATCGTGCTGGCCTTCGAGGACGCCGAGTCTCGCGGGCTGGGCGTGGTAAGCCTGGGCAGCAAGATGATCGACGCACCGGTGGTCAAGCGTGCGTTGACCACGGTGGACACAGCCATCAAGGTTGGTCGGCTGGCTGCGGATTGGCGTGAGGAACGGCCACCGCTATGAACAAGAGCGAAGCCATGAACCCGAACATGGAGAGTCGGCGATGACGAAGTTGGTGGAAAACGCGGCGGGCAGGATGGTCCCGGTCGAGATCAATGGTCAGGAAGCGGTTCCTTTCCAGGGTGTGGGCAAGCACCGGCCGCAAGGCCGCAAGGCCGCGCCGCCGATCAGCAGCTGCATCGATTACCCGCCGGACGGCGACAAGACCGTCAAGGACATCAAGACGGCCCTGGTGAACGCCGGCCTCAGGGACGGGATGACCATCTCCACGCACCACCACCTGCGCAACGGCGACTACGTGGCCAACGCCGTGTTCGCCACTGCGGCAGAGCTGGGTGTGAAGGATCTGCGCTGGTTCCCCTCGGCGAGTTTTCCGGTGCACGAACCACAGGTCGGGCACCTGGAAAGCGGCGTGATCCACCACATCGAAGGTTCTATGAACGGACCGCTGGGCGACTATTGCACCCGCGGGAAGATGCGGGGCATGGCAGTTCTGCGCAGCCACGGTGGCCGCTACCAGGCGGTTCAGGACGGGGAAGTGCACATCGACATCGCGGTGATCGCTGCGCCCACGGCAGATCCCTTCGGTAACGCGACGGGCGACCGCGGCCCCACCGGCTGCGGTTTGCTGGGCTTCGCCCTGGCCGACAGCCAATACGCCGACCACGTGATCGTCGCTACCGACAACCTCGTGCCCTTCCCGTGCATCCCCTGGCAGATCCAGGGCAACAACGTGGACCAGGTCGTGGTCATGGACTCGATCGGCGACGCGAACAAGATCGTTTCGGGCACGACCCAGATCTCCAAGTCGCCGGACCGTCTGTTGGTCGCCGAACTGACGGCCCGTTTCTGTGACGAAGCAGGCATCGTGCGCGACGGTTTCAGTTTCCAGGCCGGAGCGGGCGGCACGGCGTTGAGCTTCGCTATTTTCCTGCGCGACATGATGCGCGAACGCGGCATCAAGGCCCGTTTCGTCCGGGGCGGGTCGACCCAGTACCTGGTGGACATGCTCGAAGAAGGGCTGACCGACTACATCCTCGACGGCCAGACCTTCGACCTGGAGGGTGTGCGTTCGATGCGCGAAAATTCCGGCCACCAGAACACCTCGCCGTTCACCAGCTACAACTGGCACGGCAAGGGTAATTTCGCGAGCATGCTCGATGCGGTGGTGCTGGGGGCGACCGAGGTCGACGTGAACTTCAACGCCAACGTGGTCACGCACTCGGACGGCCGCCTGCTGCACGGCATCGGCGGCTGGCAGAACTGTCTGGCCAGCAAGTGCACGATTCTGCCAATTCCCAGCTTCCGCGACCGTATCCCGGTGATAGTGGACGAAGTGACGACTCTGTGCGGTCCGGGCGAACTGATCGACGTGATCGTCACCGAGCGCGGCATCGCCATCAATCCCCTGCGGCGTGACCTGGTCGAGCAATTGCAGGGTTCTTCCCTGCCTGTCCGCACGATCGATGAGATCAAGAACGAGGTCGAGGAGATCTGTGGCGGCGCTGCGGCCAAGCCCGTTCTGGGCGAGAAGGTGGTTGCGGCGATCAAATGGGTAGACGGCACGGTAATCGATTGCGTCAGACAGGTCGGGCAGTAGGGCGTATACCCTCGTTTCGGCTCAGCGCAAAAAAGATCCCCGCCATTTGGCGAGGATCTTTTTTGCTCTTCGCGCGCAAGGCGCGCTCAGATTCGCCTGGACGAGGGTATACGCCCTACTGCCCGTCCTGGCGGACACAGTCAATCAACCTGCTAGCAGGCTGTTGAAAAACTGGGCTCGGTCGCGCTGGCTGGCACTTGCGACCAGATCCAGTTCTTCAACAGCCTGCTAATGACAAGGCGCGGCGCAATACGGACGCCGCCTTGGAAAATATAGTCATAATTTCGGCCACATAGCGAAAATTCGGCTTCAATCCTCTACCCAGGGCTCCGGCAGATTACCGGCTGCCACGTTCAACCACCGCCGGCTGACCCGGCTCAGAGCAGCCATGGGCGGCCGACCATGGACCAGGATCTTGTCCTGTGTAAAGTCGAATTCCCCGAAGATACGGCGCCCCTTCCGCCCCAGGGACACCCCCAACCCGACCAGTTTCCCGCCCTCACGTCCGGTGACGAAGCCGAGCGTCCACGCGTCGTCCAGGGCGGCCCCCAGCAACGCATCCAGGAAACCGTCCGCATCCAGAACGATATGGCCCTGTTCCAGGGCGAAGATCCGCACCTCCGTCAAAAGTCGGGTAACCCGCTCACCGTCCTTTTCGTAGGTGATTTCCAGGTCGTTCGGCCCGAGTTCGCTCAAAACCAGGACACCGCCGATCCGGAGGCTGCCCGGGTGGTAGCCGAGGATACTGTAGGGCATGGGGCGATCCTGCCGGCCGTTCAACACCAGGGTCCAGATCGCCCGGACCGTGGCGCCCTCGTATTTTCCCACAGAATGGCTGTCCGGGCGGGCACGGGTGAGAGACACCACTTCCTCCAGGGGAAACCGCGACTCGCGGGCGGACGCAGCGGCATGGGTCCGCAGCTCCTCACCGGTCCACCGGCCCACCGAATCACGCTCGGCCATGCCGAGCAGGAATTCGAAGAAGGGTTCCCGGATTTCCGGGCCCAACGTGTCCTCGGCTTTCTCCTCAAGATTGAATTCCGACCAGGCCCCGGCCGGCGGTACGGCTGAAGGAAGGACCACTAGTACAAAAACAGCAACGAGGGCCGCCAGTGCGGCCCTCGTTGCTGCGGTTGTGCGCTTCATGGTCTCCAACGGGACTGGCCGCCTACTGGGCAATTTCGAAATTACTACTTCTGCCCACACAGTATTCATCGTTCGAATCCCAGGCCCGGATATTGAACACACTGAAAGACGGGCCAGTATGGCCGAAATCGGTGACCGCCCAGTCGAACACGGCATTGCCGTTCTGGGAGTCGAAGTTCTCGACGATCAACCCGCCGGTCACCGGTATGGCGCCGGAGTACAGCCTGAGATCCACAAATCCGCTCGAGTTCTCAAAAATGAACGAAATGGGAATTATTTCGTCATGCGTATACTTAGGCTCGTATATGCCCAAGACCATGATGGAGCAGATGTCCTCGTCGATGATCGTGAATGGGGGGGAGATATCACCGCACAGGGGGTGAGCGACATCCCTGATCTTGAAACGATAACCCTCGCTGGTACCATTGTGGAAGGAATCGACCGTCCACACATAGGACATATCGGGACCTGTGATGGTTAGCTCCTCGGCGATGACGCCGATCAGTGTGCCGAGCTGAGAGAATGGTTCATACCACAGTTCCAGATCCACGGTTCCTGAGGTGTATTGGCTGGTCCACGAAATTTTGAATTCATTGCCCGCCCGGTGGGTGTCTGGGGGATCGGATATGGTCCAGGGAAACTTGATATAGCAGTTGGAAACGTCGATCAATCCGAAGAATCCAGTCTGGTCGGAGCAAGCGGAATCCCCAAGATTAGTCACCTTGAACGAATAGTCCTCACCCGACTCCTGGCCGAATGTCGTCGAGCTGGGCCAGCCGAAATATCCATCGTTATCCGTACTGGGCGTAATCGTACCGGCCAGGCCATTCCCCTTGAACAGCTCGATCTTGACGTTGTCGCCGGTTCTCCACTCCCAGCGGATGTTGATTTCCGAACCGGTGTACCACCAATCCCACTCGTGGATTTCGTTCAGGGTGATCGAACACTCCTCCGGCAGGGTTACCGGGCTGTCTTCATCCTTGTCGCAGCCCACCTGGACCAGCGTCAAGCCCAGAATCGACAACAGGACCAGAATTGATATCGCCTTGCGCATAATCGATTCCTTTGCTGGGGGCGGCGCCCCATCCGACATGCCCCAAACCATCTACAGGGGAATGATACGGAAAACCGGCCTGCTTCGATACGCTTATTTAGCTTTCCGGTTCAACGGAACCGGATCACAGCAGGTCCAGAAAGGCCCGGTGGATCCGCAGATCAGCGGTCAGTTCGGGATGAAAGGCAATGCCCACCAGCCGTCCCTGGCGGATGATCACGGGTTCTTGCCGGTAGCTGGCCAGCACCTCGATCTTCACGCCGACGGCGGTAATGCGCGGTGCCCTGATGAACACCGCGGGAAACGACTCGCGGGATCCGTCGAGCCTGCCGATTTCAAGTGGCGCCGTGAAGGAATCGATCTGGCGGCCGTAGCCGTTGCGCAGCACGGTGCAGTCCAGCAGCCCGAGGGGTTCCACCCCGAAATCGGATCGCTTTTCACCGGTGAGTCGGGACGCCATCATGATCAGGCCGGCGCAGGTTCCCATCACCGGATGATGGGCCGCGAACTCCAGGAGCGGCTCCCTCAGCCCCACCCGGTCCACCAACCGGGTAAGGGTGGTGGATTCCCCGCCGGGAATGACCAGGCAGGACACCGCAGCCAGCTCAGCGGGACGGCGCACGTCGTATGTCTCTGCACCCAGGGCGCCGAAGACCCGGCGGTGCTTGTCGTAGTCCCCCTGCAGGGTCAGCAGGCCGACGGGTTTGGCCATGGCCGCTACCAGCCCCGGCCTGCCATCTTCTCGCCTTCGGCCATCTCGTTCACCGCGCGACCCTTCATGGCCTCGCCCAGCTTCATGGAGATTTCCATGAGTTTGACGGGATCGTCGTGATAGGTCACGGCATCGACGATGGCCTTGGCTCGGGGCCCGGGATCCTCGCTGGCGAAAACCCCACTGCCGACGAAGACGGACTCGGCGCCCAGCTGCATCATAAGGGCGGCGTCGGCGGGGGTGGCGATGCCGCCGGCCGCGAAGTTGGGCACCGGCAGCTTGCCCAGTTCGGCGGTCTCGACCAGCACGTGGTAGGGAGCGCCCAGGTTCTTGGCCTCGGCCATCAACTCGTCGGTGCGCATCACCTGCAGACGGCGGATGCCCTCGGTGACCTCGCGCATGTGGGTCACGGCCTCGACGATGTCGCCGCTGCCGGCCTCGCCCTTGGTTCGCATCATCGCGGCGCCCTCGCCTATCCTTCGTAGGGCCTCGCCCAGATTGCGGCAACCACAGACGAAGGGCACCTTGAAATCGTGCTTGTAGACGTGGTTGGCGTTGTCGGCGGGAGTCAGGACCTCCGACTCGTCGATGAAGTCGACGTCGAGGGCTTCGAGGATCTGAGCCTCGGCAAAGTGACCGATGCGGATCTTGGCCATCACCGGAATGGAGACCATGTCCTGGATCTGCCTGATCATGCCCGGTTGGGACATGCGGGCGATACCCCCCATTTTGCGGATGTCGGAGGGAATGCGTTCCAGGGCCATGACGGCCACGGCGCCCGCCTCCTCGGCGATCTTGGCCTGCTCGGCGTTGGTGACATCCATGATGACGCCGCCCTTGAGCATCTCGGCCAGACCCACCTTGTGGCGGAACTGTTCCTGAATCTCCTGATTGCTCCGGGGAGACTCCATGGTTCTTCCTCCTTCATTCTATCTGTAGCGCAACGAAGCGGAGCCGGGCAAGACCCGCCGCCTCTTGGTATTCCAATAGTCACAAGATAATATCTCTACCCGCCGGGCGAAAGGACCGCCCTGCTCTGCCGAAAACCCCCGGCTTGAGCCTATTTGAAGGTCACGGGGTGGGAGTGGCCGCCGTCAGACGAACTGGTAGCCGTAACTTGGTTGCCTGCTCCGATTTCCCCGACCTGAACCGCGGACAGGGCCACCGAATGGGTGTGGTCGTTGCCCCGGGACAGGATCAGGGTCACCGCACCTCCCGCATCTATCAGGGCGGCGGTAATCGTGACATTGTGTCCATGATTCGAGCCGATCACCCCGGCGACATCCCCTGTGCCGAGCTCAGGGGTCACGGGATTGTCGTCATCGCCGCACCCGTGCAAAACCACCGACACTCCGACCCAGGCCGATACCAGACCGGCATTTCGGAGGAAAGTCCTTCTTTCCATTGTCACACCTCCATTTGAATGAAAACGGATGTCGTTATCATTACTTTAGGAAAAGCACGGTATGACTGCCACCCCACGAGATGGGAAGGTCCACCTTCCCCTATTGCATCCGGCCTGTTGACTGTGATATTTTTAGTGCCATTCAATAAATTGGTTGTGCCTCCGAAATTGTGTCTG
>CBDUYZ010000014.1:0-18951 GCA_965371575.1 uncultured bacterium | reverse complement strand
CCTCCTCCACGATGCGCATCGGCATCGCGTCGTCGTCGTGCCGCAAATCCAGCCGCTCAGCGCTCCGAACGCGACCAGATCCAGTTTTTCAACAGCCTGCTAGCAAGCTATTGTGGTAACATCAGCCCCTCGTTCCGCACGGGATTCGGTTTTTTCGGTGGGGTCCGCACCTGATGCCATCATGCTGCCTGCCAGACAATTGCTTGCGCCGCTTTTTCAGTAAAACGGTCCTGTTCTGGGCCTGCCTGTGTTGCGGACCGGTGACTGGATCCTTTGGTTTTGAAATCCCCCACCTTGAGTTTGCTCCCCGCCGTTATGTCTGCCTCCGTGCCGACGGGCCGGTGACCGTTGACGGCCGGCTGGAGGAACGGGCCTGGGAAGCGGCCGCCTGGACCGAGGATTTCGTGGATATCGAAGGACCCGGCAGTCCGGCGCCGACCCATCGTACCGCTGCATGTATGTTGTGGGACGACAACTATTTATACGTCGCGGCCTGGTTGGAGGAACCACACGTCTGGGGGTCCCTCGAACAGCGGGACGCGGTCATCTACCACGACAACGACTTCGAAGTCTTCATTGATCCCGACGGCGACAACCATCTGTACTACGAACTTGAGATCAACGCCCTGGGCACCGAGTGGGATCTGCTGCTGATCAAGCCCTACCGGGACGGTGGACCAGCGGTCGACGCCTGGGACATCCAGGGGCTGCGGACCGCCGTACATGTATCCGGCACCCTGAATGACCCGGACGATGTCGATGAAGGATGGTCGGTCGAGATCGCATTTCCCTGGGACGTTCTGGCCCAGGCCGCGGGTCGGCCCGCGCCGCCGGACCCCGGAGACATCTGGCGCGTCAATTTTTCCCGCGTCCAGTGGGAGGCGCGGCCGTGCGACGGTCGCTACGAAAAGGTTACCGACCCCGGCACGGGTGATCCCCTGCCCGAGCACAACTGGGTTTGGTCTCCCCAGGGTCTGATCGCCATGCACTATCCGGACATGTGGGGCGAGGTGTTGTTCGCCACGGACAGAGACCAGGATTTCGACGTTTCGCCCGAGCACGAGGCCATCATGGCCGCGGCCTCGCTGATGCCCGTCTATTATCTGCAGAAGCAGTGGCGCGAGGATCACGGGCAGTTCGCCTCGTCGCTGCAGGAACTCGACATTCCACCCTCTTCTCTTCCGGTCTGGGACCCGGACTCCGCTGCATCTGTGGTCCGCCCCCTGCCGCCGCAGTGGATCCTCTCCCTGGAAACCTGCGGCGACGGTTTCACCGCCCGCCTCGTCACACCGCACGGAACAGCGACCGTCGACCAGAACGGCCGGCTGGAAAGGAAGCCATGATTTTCGAAAGATACGGCGACGGCCCGCTTCTGACCCGCGATGACATTCCCGCGATGCCGCCGCATATCATCGACCCCAGCAGCGTGTTCAATCCCGGAGCAGTGGAACACAACGGCCAGACCTATCTGCTGCTGCGTGTACAGACCCGGGGCCGGCACACCTTCACGGTTCCCGCCCGCGGTGACGGCTTCACGTTCAAGGCGGCCAAGCGCCCCGTGGCGTTTTCCGGGCTCGACAAGCTGAAGGATCCGGCAACGGGAACCGCGTTGACCGTCCATCACGTATACGACGCCCGCATCACGGCCCTGGAAGACCGGTTGATCGTCGTCACCGCAGTGGACACGGATCAGGGTTGCCGGTCAGCGATCTGGCAGGCGACCGGAACACCTGAAGCAGGGTTCGCGGGTCTCGACAAACTGGAACTGATCGGATTCTCCCACGACCGGGATACCCGCAACGGAGTGCTGTTCCCCGGCAAGGTCGACGGCCGCTATCTGATGCTGGACAGGCCCCACGACCGCAGATCGGGCGGCGGACCGTTCACCGGCCGGGGCATTGTCCTGTCGGCTTCCTATGATCTCGCCCACTGGGAAGACCTGGGCCCGGTCATGACCGGCAGGCGCCACTATTGGGATGAACTGATCGGCTCGGGCCCACCGCCCCTGAAAACCCGTGCAGGTTGGCTGCACATATACCACGGGGTGGCCACCCACCTCCTGGGCGCCCCCCTCTACCAGGCGGGGGCCGTCCTGCTGGATCTGGAAGATCCCCGGTATGTGCTGGCCCGGACCCGGGACAACATCCTGGAGCCGAGAAAATCGTGGGAGATGATCGGCCAGGTTCCCAACGTGGTGTTTCCCGGGGGCATGACCGTCGCGAAAACCGACCACGAAGGGTACGCGGTAACATCAAGCGAGTTGAGACTCTACTATGGCGCGGCGGACACCGTCGTCGGCCTGGCCGTAACGACGGTGGCCGAGGTCATCGCCGCCTGCGATGCCCGGCCTCGCAAGGGAGAGTGAGTTGGCGCCATCCCCGCGCAAAGCCTTCCTGGTTTCCCACACCCACTGGGACCGCGAATGGTATCTGACCTTCCACCGCTTCCGGGTGAATCTGGTCGAGGTCGTCAACCGCGTGCTGGACGCCCTGGACCACGATTCCGAATTCCGGCATTTCGTTCTCGACGGCCAGAGCGTGGTGCTCGAGGACTACCTGGAGGTGGCGCCTCACCAGCTGGACCGCGTCAACCGGTTGGTTGGCGCAGGCCGGTTGGCCGTGGGGCCCTGGTACGTCCTGCCCGATGAATTCCTGGTCAGCGGCGAAGCTACCGTGCGCAACCTGATGTTCGGGCGCAGGGCTGCACCCCTGGCGCGCGTACAGAACGTCGGCTACATGCCCGACAGTTTTGGACACCTGGCCCAGATGCCCCAGATTCTCCAGTTGGTCGGCATCGATTCCTTCGTCTTCACCAGGGGAATGGGCGCCGAGGCGGAAGACCCGGGCTGGGTGTTCCGCTGGGCCGCCCCCGACGGCTCCGAGGTGCTGGCCGTCAACCAGTGCGGCGGCTACTGCAACGCCGGCGGGCTGGGCTTTGCCGAGATCTGGCATGCCCACACGCAGCGAAAAACCGATCCTGCGCAGGCCGTCGCCAAGGTGGAAGAACTCTTCGCAAAGATGTCCGTCCGTCCCGGCGGGGATCCCGCCCTGCTGAACAACGGATGCGATCATTTTCCTGCCCAGCAGGATTTCAGCGGGATGCTGGCGGCCTTGCGCAAGGCCTGGCCCGGCACTGATTTCGTGCACGGCAGTTTCGAGGATTTCCTGCGGGCCGTCCGCAACGAAACACCGGACCAGGACCGGCTCTGCGTCACCGGCGAACTGCTGGCCGGGCGGGACCATATGATCCTGTCGGGTGTCTGGTCGACCAGGATGCCCCTCAAGCAGCAGAACGAGGAATGCCAGAACCTGCTGACCCGCTACATCGAACCTCTGGCGGCGGCGGCGTTCTTCCAGCACTGTCTCCCGTGGCCCGCAGGGCTTTTCGATGCCGCCTGGAAGGAACTCCTGCGTAACCACCCTCACGATTCGATCTGCGGCTGCAGCACCGACGCGGTCCATCAGGACATGGACACACGCTTCGCCGCGGTCCGGCAGACCGCAGAACAGTACCTGTCCCGCCTGATGGACCGCTTGACGCCGATGTTCGCCGCACAGGAAAAGGACGACCGCGCCACCGTGATCGGCGTGGCCAACCCCCTGCCTTTCGTACGCGATGAGGTCGTGGAACGGCTGGTTGTCCTGCAGCCTCTGGGCTACAACCTGGACAATCTGCACCTGCTGGACGAAGCGGGACACAAGATCCCGTTCGAAATCGTCGGCCGCCGGTTCCTTGAGCGCTTCTGGGGCATCGACTACCGCTCCGAGCTGTTCTGCGGGGATCAACTGGATCTGCTGGACACATACCTGCGGCGGTTCGGCGACCGCATCATCGGAACCGAGACGGACGCCGGCACGAAGGATTGCTTTCTGCACATCAGGTTCCTGGCCCGCGGCCTGCCCGCCGTGGGACATGTCCAGTACCGGTTGGTCGACGATGCCCCGCAATCTCTCCCGGCCGCGGTCCCCAACCCGGTCACCGCGTGCCTCGCCGCCGATTCGGCGACGCTCGAAAACGAACATCTCCGGGTTTCGCTCCACTCCGACGGCACTTTCGATCTCGAAGACAAGTCCACCGGTCACCGTTATCCCGGCCTGAACATGCTGGAGGACGCCGAGGACATCGGCGACGAATACGACTACTGCCCGGCGGAGATCAACGGCCTGTTCTTCGCGGCCGGCTGCGAAGGCAAGGTGAAACTGGGCAGCCGGTCCGACCTGGCGGCCACGGCCGAAGCGACCTTCCGGTTCGATCTGCCGCGCTCGGTGGAGCGGGACCGCAAGAGCCGCCACCCCCGGACCACGCCCACGGACGTCACCGTACGTCTCATTCTGCGGGCCGGTTCGCGGAGGTTGGACATCGAAACCGATTTCAACAACCGCGCCTTCGACCACCGCCTCCGGGCCTGGTTCCCCACCGGCATCAGGGTGGACGAAGTCGTGTCCGACGGTCAATTCATGCTGAACTGTCGTCCGGTGACCCGGCCCACCGGCGAAGACTGGGATCAACCTGCCCCGCCCACCTGGCCCCAGCAGGACTTCTCGTTTCTCCACGATGACGAGGCCGGCCTGGCCGTGTTCAACCGGGGCCTGCCGGAATTCGAGACCTTCGGAGACCAGGACGGCGGGATCATCTACGCCCTGACCCTGTTGCGCTGCGTGGATTGGTTGTCACGCGACGATTTTCCCACCCGCTGCAGCACCAACGCCGGCCCGACCCTGTACACCCCCGACGCCCAGTGCATCGGCCGACACACCTTCCGCTACGCGGTCATGCCCTTCGCGGGCGACCCTTTCGCCGCGGACGTCAAGGGTGAAAGCGAACGCTACCGGGTACCTCCGCCCACCCACCAGGGCGTCGCCGACGGGATGATTACCGGCGGCGGTTCCCTGGTCCGCAAGACCAACCCACAGGTGGCGGTCACGGCCATCAAGAAGGCGGAACGGGGTGACCTGCTGGTCATACGGATGTATAATCAGGCCGACACCGAGGTGACCGAGACCCTGTATTTCGAAACTCCGGTCCTGGATGCGGAGAAAATCGATCTTCTCGAAGGCCCTTTGTGGATGGATCGGGCAGAGCCGGCCGTCACCCACGGCGGGCTGCGGCTTCAGGTGCCCCTGGTCCCTTGCGAAATCGCCACGGTGGCGATCGCCTTCGATTCCCTCGCTCCGGAGGAATCCTCATGACTTCAAGACGAGAATTCCTGATCACGACCGGCGCTGGCCTGGCGTCGTTGGGCGCAGCCTACATGGCCCGTGCCCAGAACGACCCGAATGCCATGAGCCTGATCGATGAAATAGTGCCCCCCGGAGGCAGGCCCATCACCCGTCCGCTGGTGGTCAGCACCTGGCGCCACGGCCTGCCGGCCAACGAGGAAGCATGGAAAGTGCTGAAGGATGGCGGCCGCGCCCTGGACGCGACCGAGCAGGGCGTGAAGGTGGTCGAAGCGGACCCTGAAATCGCCAGCGTGGGCTACGGCGGACGTCCCGACCGTGAGGGCCACGTAACCCTCGACGCCTGCATCATGGACGAAACGGGTAACGCCGGGTCGGTGGCCTTCCTGCAGAACATCATGCACCCGATCAGCGTGGCCCGCCGGGTGATGGAAGACACGCCCCACGTCATGCTCGTGGGCGAGGGTGCTCTCGGGTTCGCCCGGGAAAAGGGTTTCGCAAAAGTGGACCTGCTCACCGACAAGGCCCGCGCGGACTGGCAGACGTGGCTCAAGACCGCCGAGTACGATCCCTGGTCACCACCCGAAAACCCCACCAGGGGCCAGACCAACCACGACACCATCAGTATGCTGGCCCTGGATCAGGCGGGCAATCTGTCCGGCAGTTGCACGACCAGCGGCCTGGCCTACAAGATGCATGGCAGGGTGGGAGACAGCCCGATCATCGGCGCGGCGCTCTTTGTCGACAACGAGGTGGGTGCCGCCTGCGCCACGGGCGTCGGCGAGGAGGTCATGAAGACCCTGGGCAGTTTCCTGATCGTGGAATTGATGCGCCAGGGCGCCAGCCCCCAGGAGGCCTGTGAGGAGGGCATCCGGCGCATCCTGGTCCGGCACGACAGCCTGGATGACGTGCAGGTGGGTTACCTGGCCATCGACAAGCACGGGCGGGTGGGCGCGTATGGTATCCAGCCCTGGTTCCAGTACGCCCTGACCGACAGGGGCGGCGGTGCCCGTCTGGTGGACTCGGACAGTCATTTGAAGAAGGATAAGCAGGAATAGCCGGGCTTGAACCCGGATTTTATAGCCAGGCGGCGCTGACCGGAGCCAGCGCCGCCTTGTGGATTATTTTTTTATAAAATTCTTGATGATCCCCACCACGAACAGCAGGATCACCGCGCCAACCACGGCGGTGAGCAAGGAAGTGAAAATTCCACCCTCAAGACCGATTCCGACCCGGCCCGCAAGGTACTTCCCCAACACACTGCCGATGACCCCGACGATCATGTTGCCGAGCAGCCCGAAGCCCCCGCCTTCCATGATCCGGCCCGCGATCCAACCGGCGGTGGCGCCTATCAGCAGAAAAATGACGATAGCCATGGATCTTCCCTTCGCTGGTCACCAGCTTGATTTTCAGTCTCCCGAACCGTCGCCCCCCAGCCAGCGGTAGACGATTCCCGCCAGGATGGCGCCGACGATCGGTCCCACCCAGAACAGCCACAGTTGTGAAAGGGCCCAGTCTCCCACGAAAATCGCCGGACCGGTGCTGCGCGCCGGGTTGACCGAGGTGTTGGTCACCGGAATGCTGATCAGGTGGATCAGGGTCAGGCACAGGCCGATGGCGATGGGCGCGAAACCCTTGGGCGCCCGCGCGTCCGTGGCGCCGAGGATCACGAACAGGAACATGAAGGTCATCACGATCTCGGTCACCAGACCCGAGGCCATGGTGTAGCCGCCGGGCGAGTGGGCCCCGTAACCATTGGAAGCCAGGCCCGCGCTCAATTCGAAGCCCGCCTGCCCGCTGGCGATGAAGTACAGCACTCCCGCCGCGGCGATGGCCGCCAAAACCTGAGTGATGATGTAGGGCAGCAGTTCCCGGGCGGGGAATCGCCCGCCGGCCCACAGTCCGAGCGAAACCGCGGGATTGAGGTGGCAGCCGGAAATGTGCCCGATGGCGAACGCCATCGTCAGCACCGTCAAACCAAAGGCTAGGGCGACGCCCAGTAACCCGATGCCGACCTCGGGAAAGGCGGCCGCCAAGACCGCGCTTCCACAGCCGCCCAGCACCAGCCAGAACGTGCCGATGAATTCTGCGCCGAGTTTCCTTGTCATGAATTTCCTTCCTGAATATGTAATGAGATCACTTTGGTCAGGTTATTCGAAACCGGTGAAATAGGGTATGGTTTTTTGCCGATAGTGAGTTGTCGACCCACGAGATCGACAATCGAGTCGGGTCAACCCGGCAAATGGTCCACGATCCCGACCACTACCGACCGCACCGGCATGTCGGATCCGCCCAGGATCTGCCGGGCGCCGTTGCCCTCGTCCAGTACAAGCACCGTTTCACCCGCGCCGGCGCCGACCGAATCGACCGCGATGAGATAGCCCCCAGTCGGCTGACCCGCCGGGTCGAGCCTGTCCAGGACCAGCAGTTTCCGGCCCTCCATGTCCGGATGATGGATGGTCGAGGTGATCCGGCCTGTGACACGTGCGAGAATCATGGGCCATCCTCTGGTGAATCGATCTGGATATCGTTCACGATCCCGACCACGGCGTGATCCACCGGGACGAATGAGGGGGTGAGGGTCAAGGCGGCCTCGCGGCTGGCTTCCCAGTAGATTATTTCCCCCGGCCCGGCCATGCGTGTGCCGTCGGCACAGACCATGGGCTGCCCCTGGGGCCGGCTGTTCTTGTCCAGCGGCTGCACCCACAGCAAAGGCACACCCCGGAGCCCTTCGTAGACCACCGAGGCCACCACCCGTCCGATCACCTGGCCCAGGAACACAAGCTACCCCTCCACCGTCTCGGCGCCATCGGGCGCCTTCATTGCGCAGGCCGTGAAGCGCGTACCTGCGGCCAGCACCTCGCGCAGGGTCTCATCGACCCGTGGCAGCAGCGAGGATCCGCACAGGACCGCGCATTCGCCAAGTCGACCTCCGGCCATGTTCAAAGCCTCCTGCACGTCGGGCAACAAGCCG
This sequence comes from uncultured bacterium, assembly GCA_965371575.1. GTDB lineage: Bacteria > Krumholzibacteriota > Krumholzibacteriia > LZORAL124-64-63 > LZORAL124-64-63 > JAGLCY01. The sequence continues at coordinate 10,800 of CBDUYZ010000014.1, read as the reverse complement.
TCGAAAACCGCCAAGGCCCTTCCGCCCAGGTCATCGGCCAGCCGAATCTCCACCAGAGCCATCGGTACGCACTTGAGCGCTGCGTCCACGCCACGCAACAGGCCCGGCGAAGTCGAAACCTCGATGATACCGACGGCCTCCCCTCGCGGAGCCGCCCTGGCGCCGATGATCGCCGCGGTCAGCAGCGGGTGGGGATCAGGCAGGAAGATCTCGTCCGTCAGCGCCCCCTGTGCACAGGCCGACCGGACACCCGCTGTGTGGGCCTCCTCGGTGCCGGCCACCGAACCGCCGACCAGGGCCAGGTAACGGCCGGGATGCACCGAACCGCAGCGCAACAAGGCGATGGGCGCCTGCTTGAGCATGCGGTCGACCGCCAGCACGCCGGCGGCCACGCTGTCGAATTCCAGAAGTGCCAGGGCCTGGTTCATCATCACCTACACGATCCTGAAGTGATCGACCATCACACAACGGCGCCGGCGCGAGAAGCTGACGGGATAGGTCAGACCCTCGCCGGTCGGACTGGCGATGGTGAAGCTGGTATGCCCTTCGCCGCCGGCGCCCAGGCCCGCCATGATCGGCCCGTTCTTGACGAAGATGCTCGTATTGATGACGCGAGCCATCCGGCTCAGCGCTTCTATGTCGCGCGAATGCATGGACGCAGAATGCCCGAAACCGTGCTCGGCCTCCTTGGCCAGGGCGATGCCCCGCTCCACATCCGGCACCCTGACGATCGGCAGGACCGGCATCAGCTGTTCGGTCCAGACCAGGGGATGATCCTCGGACACTTCGGCGACGATCAGCCGGGTCTGCGGGTCGGCTGTTACGCCGATCCGCCCCAGGATCTCGCCGGCGTTCTTGCCCACCAGATCCTTGTTGACCACCCCGTGCGTGCGCGGTCCGCGGTTTTCGGCGAAGATCTCATTTTCGAGGCGGCTAATTTCCGCCTGCCCGGCAACGTAGGCGCCGCTGCCGCGCATGGCGGCGATCAGTTCGTCGGCCACTTGTGCCACGACAAACACCTCTTTTTCATCCACGCAGATGATGTTGTTGTCGAAGCCAGCCCCAAAGACGATGTCCCGTCCAGCCTTGGCGATATCGGCCGTCTCGTCCACCACCACCGGCGGATTGCCCGGACCTGCGCACACGGCCCGCTTGCCGGATTTCATCGCCGCCTGAACCACACCCGGCCCTCCGGTCACCACCAGCAGGTCGACCCCCTGATGCTGCATCAGTTCGGTCGCCGACTCGATGGTGGGTCTGGACACGGCCGTCACCAGGTCGGCCGGCCCACCGGCCGCGACGATCGCCCGGTTGATCAGCCGCACCGCGGCCATGGAACATCGCGCCGCGCCGGGGTGCACGTTGAACACCACGCTGTTGCCCGCGGCCAGCATGCCGATGGTGTTGCAGATGATGGTGCTGGTGGGGTTGGTCGTCGGCGTGATGGCGCCGATCACCCCGAAGGGCGCCCACTCCATGAGGGTCAGGCCGTCGTCGCCCGTGGTGGTCTCCGGACGGAGGGCCTCCGTGCCCGGCGTCTTCTCCGTAACGAGGCTGTTCTTGATAATCTTGTCTTCGTAACGGCCGAGCCCGGTTTCCTCCCAGGCCAGCCGGGCCAGCTCATCACCGTGGGTACGCATGGCATCGCGGATGGCGACGATGATCTCGCCGCGCTTGGCCAGGCTGGCGGCGCCCAGGTTGCGAAAGGCCGCCGCGGCCGCCGTCACGCAGACGTCGACCGTATCGTAGACACCCTCCCCCGGACCCTGGTCCTGGAACGGCGCAAGGACTGCGGCCGCGGAGGATGTCCCGGTTCCCAACTTCGCGACCAGATCGCGCGCGATCCGGTCGACCTGCTGGTCGGTCAGACGGCGCATCAATCGCCGCCTTTTCGGTAGCGGTCCTCGCCGCCGATGTCCCAGCTGTCGACGATGGCCATAATCACGGCATCCACCGGTTTGCCGTCGGTCACGACGGTCTGCCGGGCCGACGAACCCGAGGCGTACAGTACGTACTCGCCTTCGCCCGCGCCGACCGCGTCGACCGCTACCACCGTGGCACCGGTCAATTCACCATCCGGCCCGGCGGCACCCAGCATCAGCAGTTTCAACCCTTCGATGCTCTCTTCCTTGCAGGTGGCCACGACCCGCCCGAGCACTTTCGCGAGATTCACGACCGGCCTACGCTTCGGCCTGGCGACCCAGCGGGATCACCGCGTCGACATTGGAGTGGGGCCGGGCGATCACGTGCACCGAGACGACTTCGCCAACCCGGGTGGCCGCCGTCTGGCCCGCGTCGCAGGCAGCCTTGACCGCCGCCACGTCGCCCCGCACGATCGCCGTCGTATAGCCGCCACCGGTTTTTTCGTAACCGACCAGATCGACCCGGGCGGCCTTCACCATGGCGTCGGCGGCTTCAACCGTCGCCGTGAAACTCCTGCACTCGATCATTCCCAGAGCGTCAGACATCATCAATCCTCCTGTAGTTGGCTATTTCTCGATTTCTCTGCCGTCGATCGCTTCCAGCGCGGCCACCGCGGCCGGCCGGGCCACTTCGATATCCTTCTGTTCGCCGCCGATGTACACCCGCCCGAAGCTGCCGAAGGACCTCACTTCGAGGATATTGATCCCGGCGGCCTTCTCGGCCTCATTTGCGGCGAGTGCCGCGTAAGCGGCTGGTTCGCACTCGAGCACGAACAGGGTCTGACCCGCCAGGATCAGATTGCCGTGCCGCATGCGGTTGATGAGCATGCACTGGTGATCGTCCAGGTGGCGCACCGCCTGGTCCGACACGATGCGCGGCTTGAGCCGCTGATTCTCCGTCAAATCAAGCGCAGCGAGGATCGCCTGACCTGCCTGCCGCACATCCGCCTGGCTGTCCGAGTGGACCTCCAGCATGCCGAAATGCCGTTCGACGATCTGCATGCCGGGCGTCACGTTGGTGGACTTCAGGGCGATGTCCATCACCCGGTTGATCTCAATGCCGGGCGCTATCTCCACGAACAGGCTGGCTTGGCCCACCCGCGGCAAAAAACCCTGCGCTACGGTCGCCTGGAACGAGGCGAACTGGGGCTGCAGGCTGTCGATCACGCAATAGGCTCTCAGGTCGACCATGTCACGCTCCTGTTTCCGCTCATCTCCGGATCAAGCGGTGACTGTCCCCTTCTGCGCTTCCTGAACGATGGCGATGCTCGCGCTGGCCCCGATCCGCGTGGCCCCGGCCTCGATCATCCGCTTGGCGTCCTCGAAGGACTTGATGCCGCCGGACGCCTTGACCTCCATGCCCGCGCCCCGCACCACGGAGGCCATCAAGGCCACGTCCTCGGCCGTCGCTCCGCCCGAGGCGAACCCTGTCGATGTCTTCACGAAGTTGGCCCGGGCCCGCTTGGCGAGTTCGCAGACCCGGACCTTCTCCTCGTCGGTCAGCAGAGCCGTCTCTATGATGACCTTGCTGACCGCTCTGCCGTCCCGGCAGGCCTCGGTCACCGCCAGGATATCCTTCCAGACATAGTCGTCATCGCCGCCCTTGAGGCGGCCCACGTTGATGACCATGTCGATTTCCCTGGCGCCGTCACGGATGGCCTTGCGGGCTTCCATGCCCTTGATGTCCGGGGTGCTCGCCCCCAGGGGAAAGCCGACCACGGAACAGGTCAGCACTCCGCTCCCTCTCAGGCCATCCACAACGACGCTGACCCAGCAGGGGTTCACGCACACGCTGCGGAAGGAATGTTCCCGCGCCTCGGCCACGATCCGTTCGATCATGTCACCGGTGGCGTCTGGCTTGAGGATGGTGTGATCGATGAAACCGGCCACGTCGGCGGGTATCGCCTCGGTGATGTCCGGGCCGGCGCTGAGCATCCGGGCCCCCAGTTCGATGAACTGGCGGGCGGTGTCCGGACAACTGCCCACGCAGGGGCCGCCGTGCCAGACATCGCCGTTTCCTCCCAGCAACCCGGTGAGACGGCCCATTATCCGGGCCAGATCCTCTTCCGACAGCTCAGCCAAACCGATTCCGGAGTTCGCGGCCAGTTGGCCCGCCACCGCGGCTGCCGCCTGGACGGTTGGCTGGACAGCCGGCTGGACAACCTGATTTGTCGTGGCCGGCCCGCTGCTGCTGTCGGTGATCATGGCCACCCGGCGCTTGTGCCGCGGTTCAGTGCATTCGGTGGTCAGGAAAACATCGACGATCTGGGTGGCCAGGCTGGGGCCGATCAACCCCGCACCCAGGGTCAGCAGGTTGGCGTCGTTGTGTTCACGTCCGTTGCGGGCGCTGGACAGGTCGTAGGCCATGGCCGCACGCACGCCGGGCACCTTGTTGGCCACCATGGACGAACCGATGCCCGCCCCGTCGATCATGACGCCCCGTTCCGCCTGCCCGGTGGCAACGGCTTCGGCCACCTTGCGGGCAAAGACCGGGTAGTCCACGGCTGCGGTGGAATCCGTACCGAGGTCGAGCACATGTTGCCCCTGGCCGGTCAGATGCTCGATCAGCTTGGTCTTCAGGTCGAAACCGCCGTGGTCGGCTCCTATGGCGATCTTCATGCCTCGACACCTCGCCTTCCGGCCTGGCCCGGGCGGGCCGTCAATCGCTTTTCATCCCCATCCAAAGAGTCTTCACCAGAATCATCTCTACCAGACCTGCGACTTGTCCTGGCCCCGGCCGCCTTTTTCGCTGAAATCCCCCCGGCCGAAACGCCCCTCGCCCCTCAGGGCCCGATTCAAGCGACGGATATGGTCCTGGAAGGCTTGGCGGCCCTTTTCAGTCAACTCGAAGCAGGTCACCGTCCGGTTGCCCTGCCGCTCCCGTTCCCGGGCCAGATAGCCCGCCGTGGTCAATTTTCGGGTCTGGACATGGAGATTGCCGTCCGCCAGCCCGGTCTCCCTCCGCAATGCGGTGAAGGTCCAGCGCTCGCCGCCGGCGGCCGTAGCCACGATGGCCAGTCGCGCCGGGGCACCTAGAATATCGTCAAGATCCTGAACCTTCATGGCTGGAGCGGCATCTTCATGATTTTAACTTCATCCCATGAAGTTATTGGTCCCCGATATCGCCATACTTCGCACAGTGAAGTTATCGACCTGATCTTGTGCTATGTCAAGCGTATTTTCCTGCCCTTTTGGGAGAAGTTCCTTGAGGAGTTCATCCGGAAGTCCTGCCCGGCCTGAACCCTGGTCAATGACATTTTTCTCAAGCGGGCGGGAATTCCGTCCGATGCTGGATTCTGTAACCTGACTACCGCCGGACGGGATAGAGGCGAGACAAAAGGAATTTATCCCAGTGCGGCCGCTGCCCAGAAAGGAACCCGGTCATGGTGGACATGAAAACGGTCCTGACTCACAACAAGGAATGCCCGGTGCGCGCCGTCGGCGACGGCCTGGTCATCGAGAACCCCGACGAGAACGAAACCCACTCGATCGAGGACATCGGGGCCTTTATCTGGAACCGGATCGACGGCAAGAACAACCTGGACGACATCCTGGATGAAATCCTGGGGGAATACGAGGTTGCCACCCCGACCGCAGCCCAGGATCTCCAGGCTTTCGTTTCCCAGCTGATGGAAGCTGGGCTGATCTCCTCCGTGTAACGTACGGATCTCGGGCCAAATCGGCCTGCCCCCTCCCATTTCAGGGCCATGCGCGTTGACCTGAGCGGCCTTTACTCTTACCATGTGGCCGCAAAACATTCATCCCCGCCAAAGGAACCACTTCCCAACCGGGCACTGCCCGCATGGAGGTCATTGTGCACTTGCAAACGTATAATCGTACCGTTCTGGCCGGCCTTCTTCTTTGCCTCGTCGCCTGCCTGTTCACCGCTCCGGTGGCCGCCCAGGCTGACCAGGAATGGAGCATTACCTCACTCAGCGACGAGATCCGGGGGCTGACCCGGTCCGTCAGCCCCGCGGTGGTGCAGATCTACACCTCGTCCTTCGGGGCCCTGATGGGTTCGCTGCCCCAGGGCGCGGCCCTGTTCGGCAAGCAACAGGCCACCGGGTCGGGCATCATCCTGGATCCCAAGGGTTACATCCTGACCAACAATCACGTGGTCGCAGGTGCCAAGCGGGTGCAGGTGCGGCTGTCGCCCCGGGCGCTGGGCGTCGACGCGGGATCCTCCATACTGGAGACCGGCGGCAACATCGTGGGCGCCCAGGTCGTCGGCGTGGACAAGGAGACCGACCTGGCCGTCCTGAAGATCAACCTGACCGACCTGCCCTATCTTACCCTCGGCGATTCGGACGAAGTCTTCCAGGGCCAACTCGTGTTCGCCTTCGGCAGCCCGATGGGCCTGAACAACTCGGTCAGCTTCGGCGTTGTCAGCACGGTGGCCCGTCAGCTCGAGCGGGACAATCCGATGATCTATATCCAGAGCGACGTGGCCATCAACCCCGGCAACAGCGGCGGCCCGTTGGTCAATGCCCGCGGCGAGGTCGTCGGTGTCAACACCCTGATCTTCACCCAGAGCGGCGGCAGCGAGGGCCTGAGCTTCAGTGTGCCGAGCAACATCGCCAAGAACATCTTCAACCAGATCCGCGCCACCGGCCGGGTCAAGCGCGGCATCATCGGGGTCTACCCCCAAACCCTCAATCCCTGGCTGGCGAAACCCCTGGGCCTGGAAAAACAGTGGGGCGTCATACTGGGCGACGTCTTCCCCAACGGCCCCGCCCGCGACGCCGGGCTGCAGGTGGGAGACATCATCCTCTCGCTGGACGGCAAGCCCATGGAGAACGCGCGGCAGTTCGAGGTGAATCTCTACAGCAAGCAGATCGGCGGCAAGGTATCGCTGGAAGTGATGCGGGACGGCAAGAAATTTACCAAGGAAGTCAAGGTCGTCGAAAGGGTGGAGCCGGACTACCGCTTCTACGAGATGATCACCGCCGAGCGGAATCTCGTGAAGAAACTCGGCATCCTGGCCCTCGACCTGGACAAGGATTCGGCCCGTCTGCTGCCCTTCAAACCCCGAGCCACCGAAGGCGTGATCGTGGCCGCCCTGGCCGTGGACGTCAGCCTTTTGGGCGAACACTTCATGCCAGGCGACGTGGTCTACAAGCTGAACGGCCAGCCGGTCAAGGGCATGCGGAGCCTCAAGAACCTGGTGAAAGAACTGGAGTATGGCGTTTCGGCCGCGTTCCATCTGGAGCGGGGCGGGATGATGCGGTATCTGATCATGCAGGTGGAGTAGGCGGTTCGTTTCCGGCCTTGATTCGATACAAAAAGGAACCGGGATGTCCTCAGGCCTTCGGCCCTGCGGATTACCCGGTTCCTTTTTGTATCGAATCAGTGCCGGAAAGATACCAGCTTCTTGAGTAGGAAAAGAAAAGGCACAAGCCCGAACCGAATGGTCCGGGCTTGTGAGGTGGCTGGGATTGAGAGGGGACTACTGGAGGAGTCCCTCGCCCTTCATCCAACCGAAGACGCTCGAATTGTGGACCTCATCGTCGGCGGCCAGAATGATCGTGACCGACTCGCCTGTCGTGGACACATAAGGGCGTTGAAATTGATAACCAACGTTTTTATATTGGGTTATGGAATTACATGGGTTATTGAATTACACTTGGCTTGATTTCAAACCAGACATGATCTCCGAGGCAAAAAAATCATTTCACCAACATCATCTTGCGGGTGGAGAAATCACCGCCTGATTTGAGTTTATAGAAATACATCCCGCTAGGCACACTGGAACCGGTCTGGTCCGTACCGTCCCAGGTCACCACATGGTCTCCGGGTCCCCGGGTATCCCGCACCAGTGTCCGGATCTTCCTTCCGCTCAGGTCGTACACGGCCAGTTCGACCGGCCCTTCCTGCTCAACTGTGAAATTGATATTCGTCGTCGGATTGAACGGATTCGGATGGTTCTGCCCCAGGCGGAACAGCTTGACGGGGGTATCTTCGGTGATCGTGGCGACGGGATTGTAGATTGCGATCGCCGCGTCGACGTTGGCGCAAAGCTCCGGGAAACTGTTTCCGAAGACCAGGGCGTACGTCACCACGCCCTGGCCGCCGTCCGCGTCCAGACTCATCATCGACGAGGTGAGCATCGACCAGTCGTCGTTCACGTTGCCGGCGGGGTGGCTGAACGTTCCGGTCAGCAGGTTGAACTTGTCCGCGTCCGTCACCGCGCTGGTGGGAAACACGTAGAGCGGGTTGTTGACCACCGTGAGATTTTGCGGAGTTGCCGCTCCCAGCAGCACAATCCCGTAGTAATGGCCCAGAGGTTCGTACAGATAGGTCAGGTTCCGGGTCGGGTCGGTACCGCCCATGTTCTGGAAGGAGTCGACGCCGATGTCGAAATCGCAGTAGATCCCCGTATACAGGGCGGGAATGTCCGTAGCGCTGTTGTTGGTCAGACGGTACTCCAGGATCACGAAGGTGTTGTCCGGCGCCGTGCTGAAGGACATGCTGGTCTGCTCCACCATCAGGGGCAACGGGCTGGCGTGGCCGCCATCGGTGAAGATGGCGCTGAAGGTCTCGTCGCTGCCGGTCGGCCCCAGGTCCCGCACGCGCCCGTTGGGATCAGGATCCGACACGACCCACTCGTAGGTTTCGCTGTCCAGGCCGTTGTAGTCCCGGTTGCAGATGTAGGCCGCGCTCGTGCCGGCCCAGAACGATCCCACGAACAGATCACTCCCCTCTCCGGCCGGACCCATGCCCACGCCCTCTTCGCCGCCCTGGTCCATGTAGCCGATGATGCCCTGGTCCGTGATGGTCAGGTACACATCGCCGATTTCATGGGTGCGGAAATCCGGCAGACCGACGCTCCACTCGATGTCGTAGGTCATTTGGAAATTCAGGCCCGCCGTCACTGTCAGGAGCATGGTGAACTCGTAACCCTGCGGAGCGCCGGGATCGACTTCCAGACTGAACGTGCCGGCCAGGTTGTCACCCAGGCCGCCACCGGCGGGAATATCGGGGAAGGTGCCGGCGGCATCGACCACCGTGACATAGGGATTGGCCTCGACCGCCAGCATGCCATTGACTCCCTCGGCCGCGACCACGGGGCTGGCGTTCATCAGCTGGAAGGCCATCTCGCTGACCTGGCCGGGATCCAGGATTTCATCTCCGTAAGGGTCGGGGTAGACCCTGGTCCAGGAAATATCCGGAGCCTGGGTCGTCGGCGTGGCCGCTACCACGGTCAGGGCGTCGAGACGGCCCGAACCGAAATCATTGTCCTTGCCCACCGTGCCCAGATCGATGGCCCACAGCTCCATGAGCGAATCGACCCCGGCCGGAGACAGGGAAGGGTTTTTTTCCAGCATGAGTGCCGCCACACCCGCCGCATGGGGGCAGGCCATGGAGGTGCCGTTCCAGGTGTCGCCGCTGTAACCGCTGGGAATGACCGTGGAATTGACCCCGACGCCGGGCATGGCCACATCGGGTTTGATGAGACCGGGTCCGGGCAGATAAGGCCAGTCGTTCCAGGGATCGACATTGCCCCAGTGTGCCGGGCCGCGCGAGGAGAGGCTGTAGACCACGTCTGACTTGTAGCCGGTGCCGCCGACGGTGATCACGCCGCTGCTGCTGCTGTGGGGATACCCCGCCGGCAGCCACGGAGCCGGCACCCGGGCGGTCAGACTCAGTTCCAGCGGGGGGTCGTAGAGAAAGTGCTCGTTGCCGGCCGAGTTGAAGAGGATCACCCCGGCGTCGCGGATGTTGTTGTCGTTCAGACGCTCGTTGCGCATGAAGTAGGGGGGGGTGTCGCCGGGGATGCCCAGGGACATGGTGATGATCCGCGCCCCGTTTTCCACGCAATACTGTTCGGCGGCCCAGATCATGCCCAGCGATCCGCCCGAGCCGTCTGCCTGCCAGACCTTGGCTGCCATCAGCGAAGCTGCGGGTGCCACTCCGGTCAGGGTGCCGCCGGTGCCGTCGCCGGCGACTGTGCCCGCGGTGTGGGTTCCGTGACCGGCGTCCAGACTGTCGTCATTGGGATCGTTGTCCTCCACGCCGAAATCCCAGCCGTGGACATCGTCGATGAACCCGTTGCCCTCGTCGTCAAGTCCATTGTCTGGAATCTCGCCGGGGTTGACCCACAACCGTGACGCCAGATCCGGATGGGTCAGATAGATCCCCGTGTCGATGTGACCCACCACCACGCCGGCGCCGTCGTAGCCCAGCTGGCTCCATACCTTGTCCGCGTTGATGTACTTGACGCTCCAGGCCGTATCCGTCGCGGCCGGTAAGAACTTGGTGCCCGGTAAGAACTTGGCGGCCGGTTCGGGACCCCGGCTCGTACCGCTGGTCAGATCATAGGTCTTGTCGAAGAAAAGAGTCGCCGCGTCGGGCAGTGAACTCATCGCCGCAATCACGCCCGGATCGGCCTGGAAGGCCAGGGCGCTGGCCAGGTAGAGCATCCGCACCCTGCCCACCTTTTCGCCGTGGGCGGGGTCCGCGAGAAACCCGAGGGCGCCGGCCTGGGTCCTGGCCGCCTTTCGGCGCAGGTTTTCCACCACCAGCCGCCGCCGCTCCCGGTGGGATACCTGGCCGAGCTGCGCTCGGATTTCATCCACGTGGGCCGGATTGTCGAAAACCATCAGGACGGGAACCAGATCCCCGCTGCTTTTTTCCAGCAGCAGATCCTGAAGCTCCTTGTCGATTTCAACGGCCTGGGCGGTGATGGCAAATAGGGAAACGAACAAAGCGGTCAGAGCGAACCGGCGCAGCATGATTTCTCCTTGAGGACAATGCGGAGTCAGGGGCGAACTGGAAAACCGGGTCGGACCCGGTCGATGAGGATACGGTATCCATTAAATAAAATCAAAGTGGCCGGGTTTGGCGACCCGCCGGGAGTCAGGCGGGGAAATCAGCCTTC
>CBDUYZ010000013.1:0-20471 GCA_965371575.1 uncultured bacterium | reverse complement strand
CATGCGGGAATCGACACGCCTGAGGATCTGAAGCGACGGGTGGCCGAACTGCGCGCAATGACAGACGGCCGGCCCATCGGGATCAAGTTCACCGCCGGGCGCTTGGAGGCCGACCTAATGGTGGCGCTGGCCGCCGAGCCGGATTTCATCACCATCGACTGCCGGGGCGGCGGCACCGGTTCGGGCCCGGATTTCGTGAAGGACAACGTCTGCCTACCCCCGATTTTCGCCTTGCACCGGGCGCGCAGACTCCTGGACCAGAAGGGCAGCAAGGCGACCCTGTGCATCACCGGCGGGTTCCGCGACAGCACGGATATTGCCAAGGCCCTGGCCATGGGAGCCGATGCGGTGGCTTTGGCCACTTCCTCGATGATCGCCGTGGGCTGCCAGCAGTACCGCATCTGCGACACGGGCCGGTGCCCGGTGGGAATCGCCACCCAGGATCCTGAACTGCGGAAGCGGTTCGACATCGATCTGTCGGTACAGCGCTTCGTCAATTTCGCCACCGGAACGGGCCGGGAGCTGGAAATCCTCGCGCGCATCAACGGGCACAACGACGTACACGGTCTGAACGTGGGGGACCTTCTGACCCTCGACCACGAGATCTCGCTCTACACGAATATCGAGCACGCCTAGCCGAACACCTTCCGCAACAGGGCGGTAGTGCGCGCTGCGGGGTCTTCGCGGATCCTCTGTTCCTCCTCTTCGAGAATCAAGAAGATGCCGTCGACCGTTCGCTCGGTGATGTAGTCATCGAGATCGACGGCCGCCGGTTTTTCGATGGGCAGCATGTTATAGGTAGAGACAAGGTCTTCGTAGAGGCGATAAACGCCGACTTCTTCCATTTTTAAAATGACGATCGGCTGAAATCGCGCCTGAAGTTCGGTGCTCGTCTGGCGACGAAAGTACTCGGTTGCGGCAGTGTCCCCGCCGTTGAGTATGCCGAACGCGTCCGAAATGCTCATCTTGGTGAGCGATTCCCAGAATACGGCGATGGCCTCACCGGAGGCCTTCTCTGCCGCTCGATTCATGCTGAGTTCGAACGCATCGACCTGTGATCCCATGCCGAATTTCCGGAGCGCGTCCGCCACGCCGGTGTATTGCTCGGGCAGTGCGATGCGAATCAGCGCATTGCCGTAGAACCCGTCGCTCGCCGACGTTGTGGCCGTGGAACGCTCGGTGCCGATGCGAAGCGCCTCCTTGAGCCCGGCCGCAACAGTCTCGCTGTCGAGCGGCTCCTCCAGGGCCCGGTTGATGGTCTCGGCATCGAACCCGGCACAACCAAGCAATATCAAAAGGGAAAACGCGGCGGCCATCTTGAGATATTTCATCTTGGCGAAACCATCCTTTTCAGGGGAATTGAGGGTTGTGCACGGTCACGATCGTTCTTTTCGTTGCCACGGAACCGATATTCCTACAATTACCAGCCACTGACCACACCCATCTGTTGGACACACCGGGTCAAGCGGATAAATCGCCCGATCCGCATCATTCGCAACAGGAAGGCTGTGCCTTCGAAATTGTACCTGTTCTTTTTCGGCGGACTTTGGGGGTGGTGGCGTTATTTCAGCGGAGAGAGGGGGAATCCTCAATTTAGGTGAAATATGTTTGATTCCCATGTGTGATTCTACTAACGTTCCAACCCGTAGGAACCTGTCAATGAGCCTAGTGAAAAAGCGTTCAGCTTGGGGAGGCCAAACTAATGAGTCAACGAGTTCTCATCATCGATGACGAGGCGGAAATCCGGAGAAACTTGACCTTTGGTCTGATCCAGGAGGGTTACGTTTGCACGGCATGCCCGGATGGGATTTCGGCGATCCACGAGCTGCGCGATTCCCGGGAAAAAGGCGTCGGTTACGACTATCTGATCACCGATATCTTCATGCCGGACATCGATGGCATGAAAATTCTCAAGGTCATCAAGAACGAGTACCCGGATCTCCCGGTCTTGATCATCACCGGCTTTGGGAACGAGGAACTGGAATTCTCGGCGTTGGCGGAACACAACACCGGCTTCCTCGATAAACCCTTCGAGATCTCCACGCTGGTGGAGGCGCTTAACGAGCTCAAGCCCGGGGCCTCCACGCTGGACGAATCCAAGGTGGAAATCAAGATCGGGGCCCGGGAAACCATGAGCTCCTACCTTAGCCTGCGCATTGCGGACCCCAAGCAGTCCATGCAGGTCTACAACAAACTTTACAACTTGCCCGGCATGATGAGCTGTGACGCCGTTCGGGGAGATGTCGATATCATCTGTGTTCTCCATGCAAGCTCAGAAGGGAAGATGGAAGAACTGCAGGCCCGGATTGCGACAGTTGACGGCGTCGAGGTGGTTTCCGTCTCCCGCGTCGACCGGCCCAAGATCGACCGCGACCTCAACGAGTTCATCGATGTCTACCGCAGCGCGGTCAAGGTCTCCCGTCTCCAGAAGATGAACAAGCCCGCAGCGACCAAGAGTTATGTCATCGTTGATATTGATCCCAAGTATGTCCAGCAGGTTTTCGCCACCCTCTTTTTCATCGATGAGGTCATAGTCTGTGACATGGTGGATGACGGCAACAAGCTCATCGGTATCATTTCGGAGTTGGGCGCCTTCGGAAAGACGCCTCAGATCATTGAAAAACTTTCCCAAATTGATGGTGTTCTGCGGATCAAGCAGGCCAGTATCATCAATTTGAGGGAAATGTAGTCTTACCGACCCGTTCCCGCGCCAGATCCGGGTTGAAGTCTCCTTTGCAGATCGGTTGAACGACCGACTCTGGCTTTGGCTTTGAAAGGAAATGGCAAATGGCCAATACCGACTTTAGTTATCGTCTCTGGCGTCACGACGGAACCCCCGGGGAACTGATTCCCCTGCTTCAGTCGGCGCAGGAACATTTCGGCTATATTCCGCGGCGGGCCATCAGGTACATCTCCGAGGTGACCAAAACTCCCGAATCCAAGATCTACGGGGTCACTACCTTCTACAGCCAGTTCCGGCTGCAACCCATGGGCAAGAACGTCGTCAGGCTGTGCACCGGTACGGCCTGCCATGTTGCCAACTCCGGCATCCTTCTGGACACCCTCCAGGACGAGCTGGACATCGAGGTCGGGGAAACGACGAAGGATGGTGCGATTACGCTCTTTTCCGTGGCCTGTATCGGTTGCTGTTCGCTGGCGCCCGTGATGATGGTCAATGACGATACGAAGGGCAAATTGACGCCGGCCTCCACGCGGAAAATCGTACGCAAGATTCGGCGACAAACCCGGGCCAATGAACGCCAGGCACAAGTGGCGCCGGACGCAGAATCCATGCCTGCAGTGGATTGAGAGGGAAACCCGTCATGAGGAAGATTCTCGTAGGAATGAGTACCTGCGGTATGTCCGCCGGCGCCAAAGACACCTATGCCGAGCTGGAAAGCCTCCTGCCCGAGAACAACCGGGACGAACTGACGATCACCGGCTGCATCGGGATGTGCTTCCGGGAGCCCCTGGTCGAAATCCGGGAGGACCAGACGCGGACGATTTACGGGGACGTCAATCCCAAAAGGGCGGCCGAGATATTTGAGAAACACATCGTCGGGGGTCGGGAGATCCCGGAATATGTCATCTACAAGACCGAAAAGGACAAAGCCGTCAGTGGATCGGAACTTTCATTCCTGGCCGATCAGCAACGCATCGTCCTGCGGAACTGCGGCCTGATCAACCCGGAGAGCCTCGAAGACTACGAATCCCGCGGCGGTTATCAGGCGACGCGAAAGGCCATCGAGGAACTGGCCCCGGAAGAGATCGTCGAGGAGATGAAGACCTCCGGCATTCGGGGCCGTGGCGGCGCGGGTTTTCCCACGGGATTGAAATGGTCTTTCGCCGCAGGATATAGCGGGGAAGCCAAATATGTCGTCTGCAATGCGGACGAGGGCGACCCCGGAGCCTTCATGGACCGCTCGATCCTGGAGGGCGACCCTCACGCCGTACTCGAAGGCATGATCATCTGTGCACGGGCGATCGGCGGCACCCACGGCTACATCTATTGCCGCGCCGAGTATCCGCTGGCGATTCACCGCCTGCAGTTGGCGATCGAGGCGGCCCGGGAGCGCGGCTATCTTGGCGAGAACATCATGGGCTCGGATTTCGTTTTCGACATCAGTATCAAACAGGGTGCGGGTGCATTCGTCTGCGGCGAAGAGACCGCGTTGTTCGCTTCTATCGAGGGCGAGCGGGGCATGCCCCGGATTCGTCCCCCCTTCCCCGCTGAATCCGGGGTTTTCGGACAGCCAACCAACAACAATAACGTCGAGACTTACGCCAATGTGCCATGGATCATCAACAACGGCGGCCAGGCCTACCGCGGTTACGGTACCGAAAAGAGTCCCGGCACCAAGGTTTTCGCCCTGGCGGGCAAGATCGCCAAGGGTGGCCTGGCAGAAGTCCCCATGGGCATGACCATTGAGAAAATCCTCTTCGGTATCGGCGGCGGCATCAAGGACGAACGGGAATTCAAGGCCGTACAGATGGGCGGGCCCTCGGGCGGCTGTATTCCGGCATCGCTGAAGCTCACCCCGGTAGACTTCGAGAACATCCCCAAGACCGGGGCCATCATGGGTTCCGGAGGCATGGTGGTCATGGACGACACCACCTGCATGGTGGACATGGCCCGCTTTTTCCTGACCTTCACCCAGGAGGAGAGCTGCGGCAAGTGTACCTTCTGCCGCATCGGAACTCTGCGGATGCTGGAAGTCCTCGAGAGAATCACGCGGGGAGAAGGCCGGCCGGAGGACGTCGATGCCCTGACGGAGCTGGGCAACAGGATCAAAGAAGCCTCCCTCTGTGGTCTGGGTCAGACGGCCCCCAACCCCGTCCTTTCGACCATCCGCTATTACATGGACGAGTTCAAGGCCCACATCGAGGACCACAGCTGTCCAGCCGGCAATTGCCCGGCCCTGGTGGACTTCGTTATCAGGGAGGAAAACTGTACAGGTTGCGGCGTCTGCGCCAAGGCCTGTCCGGTCGATGCGATTTCCGGGACCCTGAAGCAGCCCTTCTTTATTGACACCGAGGCTTGCGTTCAGTGCGGGAAATGCCTGACTTCGTGTTCCTTTGACGCAATTTTTAAAGTTGGCAAGAAAGTGGCCGCCGAATGAAGACTATCAAGCTGGAAATCAATGGTCAGACCATCGAGGCCCGCCCGGGACAAACCGTGCTCGAGGTTGTCGAAGAACACAAACTGGATTCCATTCCGACCCTGTGCCACTCGCCCGAGCTGAAACCCTACGCCTCCTGCTTCCTCTGCGTCGTCGAGCTGGAGGGCAAACCCAATCTCGTGCCCTCCTGTGCGACTCCCGTCGCGCCGGGGATGAAGGTCACGACCCGCAATGAGCGCATCGAAAAATCCAGACGGACCGCGCTGGAACTGCTGGTTTCCAACCACTACGCCGACTGTGTCTCCCCCTGCATGGAGGGTTGTCCGGCAGGTATCGATATCCAGGGCTATCTGGTGCTGGCTGATCTCGGCGAGTACAAGAAGGCTGCTGATCTCATCCGTGAAGCCAACCCCCTGCCCGGGATCTGTGGCCGGGTTTGTATTCGCAAGTGCGAGGTCGTCTGCAGACGACAGGATGTCGACGCGTCTGTCGCGATCAACGACGTCAAACGCTATATCACCGATAACCCCGGAGTCTATGATGATGACCCCGTCCGGGAGCCGTCGAAAGGCACCAGCGTCGGTATTATCGGCTCTGGTCCCGCGGGTCTGACGGCGGCGTGGTTTCTGGGCAAGAAGGGCTATGACCCGGTCATCTACGAGAGCCTGCCGAAAACCGGTGGCATGCTGCGTTATGGGATTCCCGAGTATCGCCTCCCGGGTGTTGAGATCGATCGTGAGGTGGATTATATCCAACGCGCCGGCGTCGAGATTCATTGCAATACCGAGGTGGGCAAGGACATTACTCTCGATCAGTTGATGGACACGCATGCTGCGATCTTCCTGGCGCCCGGCGCCATGGAAGGCAAGGGCATGATGGTCGACGGGGAAAACGACACCCCGGGCGTCATCAGGGGCGTCGACTATCTCCTGGACAAGGCGGATAACCCAACGCCGACCCGCGGCACGGCCCTGGTCATCGGCGGCGGGAATACCGCCGTCGATGTTGCGCGTACGGCGTGGCGCCTTGATACCGAGAAGGTCATCATGCTCTACCGGCGAACCCGGGCCGAAATGCCCGCGGATCCCATCGAAGTCGATGATCTTTTGGAAGAGGGCGTTGAGCTGGTGGAACTGGTGGCGCCGGTGGGCCTGGTCAAGGACGAGGAGGGGAAACTCAAGGCCCTGACCTGTGTGCGGATGGTACTCGGTGAACCCGATGCTTCCGGTCGCCGCCGCCCCGTGCCCCAGGAAGGTTCGGAGCACGACATTTCCTGCGACTGGGTCTTTCCTTCCATCGGACAGACGCCCTTCCTGACCAATATTCTCAAGGGTTCCCGCTACGAGCCCGGGGTCAGCCGGTGGAACACCTTTGAAATCGACGCAGAAACCATGCAAACCTCGGTGCCCGGGATCTTTGCCGGTGGCGATGCGGCCGACGACGGTCCTTCCGTGGTCATTGATGCCATCGGCGACGGTCAGAAGGCCGCCAGGAGCATTGACGCCTACATCTCAGACAAAAAAGAGCCCAAGGGGCTTTTCCTCGTGCACAAGGAATTCTGGGCCAAGCCAGGGAAGAAGGAGCTGGAAGATATTTCCGAGAGCCCCCGGCGACACCTGCACAATATCAGCGTCGTGGAGCGTATCGGAAACTTCAAGGAAGTTTCCCTGGGCTTCGAGCACGACGACATGACCCACGAGGCCGAACGTTGCCTCTCCTGTGGCTGCATGGCCTTGGACTGGTGCAAGTTGCGGCTCTATTCGGAGGAGTACGGGGCGGACCTGGGACACTACAAGGGCTATATCCGCAAACACAAGGTCGATGATTCCCATCCCTACGTGGTCTATGATCCCAACAAGTGCATCCTCTGCGCCCGCTGTATTCGCACCTGCGAACGGATCTTGCCGATTTCCGCCCTCGGTTTGGTTGGGCGGGGCTTCAAGACGGAGATGCGTCCGTCGATGAACGATCCCCTGACCGATACCACATGCATCTCCTGCGGGAATTGCATCGATTCTTGTCCGACAGGCGCCCTGACGCCCCAGTACCCCTACCAGGGTCGGGCCAACCTGGCAACCATCTCGGCAGCGACACACTGCGCCTTTTGCTCCATCGGGTGTCCCATCACCGTCAACAGGATTTCGGAGAGCCGCTTTTACATCGGGCCTTCCGGTATTCCCGGGGACTACCTCTGTCACGAGGGCCGCTATGGTTCCGAGCTCTATCTCAAATCCAGGAGACTGACGACGCCCCAGATCCGGCAGGGCATGGAGCACCAGGAGCTGAGCTTCGACGAGGCCTGTAAGGCAACCATCGAGGGCCTTCGGGCAGTCGCGGAAAAACATGGGCCGGAATCTGTTGGTGTTTTCTATTATCCGGATTGCAGTACGGAAGAAATGTATCTGGCCTCGCGGTTGGCCCGGGAAGGCCTGGGGACCAACAATGTCGGCTCCATTGCCCTGCTGGAGACCGGAATCCAGGCGGGAAGTCTCGATCAGAGCCTCGGCTTCACCGCCTCGACGGCTGATCGGGAAACCCTGAAGGACGCCGATCTCATCCTCTGCAACAACATCGATCCGGAACAGGATTTTCTCATCCTCGGCGTCGAGATCCAGGATGCGATCAAGGCCGGCGCTCGTCTCGTCATTGCGTCTTCGGCCGAGAGTACTCTTGCCGAGCTTGCTGAACTCTCCCTCGACCCCATGCGGGGTCGGGCCTCCATTCTCTGGAATGGCGTCATCCAGGCTCTCATTGACGATGGTTCCGTCGACAGGAAGGAAATCCAGGCGATACCCGGCGGCAAAGACTTCCTCAAGGATCCCGATACCTGGGATCTGGCGACTACTGCCGCCAGGACCGGTGTCGAGGTGGAAAAGATTCTACGGACCGCCCGTTTGATCGCGACCTCCAAGAAGACCGTAATTGTTCATAGTATTGATCGCTCGCGGGACCGCTCGCCTGGAGACGCCCAGGTTCTGGCCAATCTCGCCCTTATTCTTCGCCAGCGCGGGAACGCAGCCGAACTGATCCTTCCGTCCATGACCGCCAACGGCGCGGGGGTCGAGATCGCCGGCGCCGATCCGGCCTTTGGACCGGGCAGGACGGCTGTTTCCGGTCTGCCTGGAGCACAGGATCGTCGGGAACTTCTGAACCTGCTGCAGGCCGGAACGATCCGTGGGGCCCTGATCATCGGCGAGGATCCACTGAGTGATGACCATACGGCTTCCTACTTTGGCGGAATCGAGTACCTGGCGGCCATTGATTGGGCGCTGACAGAGACGGCGATGTTTGCCAATATCGCGCTGCCCGGCAGCACGCCCCTGGAGAGTGACGGCACGCGCTGCAATTTTGAAGGGAGCGTCATTCGCTACGAGACCGCGATCCAGCCGCCGACAGGGCTGGCCACCTGGCAAATCCTGGTGGCCCTGGCAGGGGAGCTGGGAATGGACGTCCCGCAGGGCTTTGCCGAACTGGCCGCCAGAGTGGATGAAAAAGCCCGCGAGGGCGCAGGAGACCTGGCTGCCTTCCTGTGGAATACGGGCGAGGACCGTCAGTGGGATGGCCGGGGCCGGCTGGTTGTCGCCGATGTGTCAGGCAAGTCCAGCCCGAGAATTCCGGCGCTTTCGGTCAGTGCCCGCTACCGTCGTGAATTCCACGAAGTAGGGATCAAGAACTTCCGAGTGGGAGCACGAACCTAGGAGACGGCCATGCAGAAACAATCTCACCATGAGTGACCGCATCTCCCGGTCCAATCTCGTCGAGCTACTGGATGACAGCTTCGACTATCTACTCGTGTTGGACGAAGAACAGAAGGTGCGCCACATCAACCGCACCTTCGGGGAACTGTTGGGCGAGACAGGAATCGGGGTCCGGGAGGTGTCTTCCCTGGCGGATATCCTGGAGCCGAAAGACCTCCTCCATTTCCAGGAAGCCATGCAGCGCGTTGCCGCCGGTGAGCGGGGCGTGGTCACCTATTGGCAAATCGAGGATGACCGCGCACCCATCATCTTCAAGGTGAGTTTTTCCGGACAAGCCGCAGAGACACTCTATCTCTTCCGCTCCAGTCTTTTGACCGATGTGGCGGATCTATCCCACAAGAGTGGCTGGGAACAGATCGAACGGGCCAAGGAATTGGCCTGCCTCTATTCCATCGGGGAGTGGACCCATGTTTCCACCTCGATCCCCGAGTTTTTTGAACACCTCCACAGTTACCTGGGACCGGGGATGCTTTATCCCGAGCATATCCGGGTTCAGTCGGTCTACAAGGGACAGGTTTTCGGGAAGCCTCCGGTCGGCGATCAGCTCATCCGTAGAGAATTGAAGATTGGCGATGAGGTCGTTGGGAAGATCGAAGTCGGTTACGACAAAGAGGGTCTCGATATTTTGCCGGAGGAGCAGAAACTCCTCGATGAGATCACCCGTTTCCTTTGCCTCGCGCTGGAGCGAAAAAGCCTGGCCACCAGCCTTGAGGCTAAAGCCGAGGAAGCCGATCAGTACAGTCGGCAGGTGAAATCCCTGCGGAATGACGTGGAAGAGAGCACGCTGGAACTGGAAAAGCAGCAAGACAAGCTCCGTACGGTCAACACCTACCTGGATCGGGTTCACCAGGGCCTGGATGAAAGCAAGCGAACGCTCAAAACCATGTTTACGGCCATCCCCGACATCGTGGCGCTGATCGATATGGATTTCAACATTGTCATGACCAACCAGGCGGAAGAGCTCGCCGGGCAACCCTGTTACAAGGCCCTGTTTGGCCAGGAGAGTCCCTGTCTGGACTGCCGCCTGAAAAAGGTCCGGAAGATCGGGGCGCCGGTGATCCAGGAGGCGAGCCACGGCGACACCTATTATTCGGTCCACGCGATGCCGGTTTTTGGCGAGCAGAACAAGATCGATGGAATCATCGAGTTTTTTCGCGATGTTACCTATCAGAAGACCTATGAGAAACAACTTCAGCAGGCCGACAAGCTGGCCTCCCTGGGCCAACTGGTCAGCGGCATCGGTCACGAGATCAATAATCCCAATCAGTTCATTCGTGGCAACATCAAAATCGTCCAGCAGGCTCTTGAAGGGCTTTTGCCTATCGTCGACGACTATTACAAGGACCACCCGGATCTCAAGATCGCCCGTCTCGATTACGATTTCTTCCGTCAGCACATCATGATTCTGGTAAACGACATGTCCAATGGTTCGGAGCGCATCAAGCGGATTGTCGAGAGCCTCAAGGGATTTGCCCGGAAGGACGAGGGTCTGCTGGTCGACCGGGTCGACATCAACAACGTCATTGAGGAATCCTCCCGCCTGGTCCATAGCCAGGTCCACAAGTTTGCCGACATCAGCCTGGATCTCGGCAGTGATATTCCTGTCTTCAGGGGCAATGCCCAGAAGCTGGAACAAGTATTGATCAATCTCGTGATCAATGCCTCCCAGGCAATGGCGGATGATACCAGAGGCGAAATTCAGATCAGCTCCCGGCGAGACGGGGAGTGGGCCCAGATCGAAGTCGCGGACAACGGCTCCGGGATGGGTGAAGCCACGGTTCGGAATATCTTTGACCCCTTCTTCACGACGAAGCGGGCGCGGGGTGGAACGGGTTTGGGGCTGTCCATTGCCTTTCGAATCATGGAGGAGCACGGGGGTCATATCTCGGTCAACAGCACCCTGGGCAAGGGCACGACCTTTACCATCCGCCTGCCCCTGGCGAGGAAAGACAAAGACGCTGAACAGGAACAGGGTTCACTGGAAAAGGAAGGTTGATTCGTGCGAAGAATTCTCATCGTCGACGATGATGTTTCCGTCACTAACTACCTCATGGTCTTCCTGATGCAGCACGAGATTTTTGAGCCCGTGGTTCTGAACGATTCCAGAGAGGTTCCCGGCATCCTGGAAACGTCGAGCTTTGACACCATCATCCTTGATATGGACATGCCCAATCTCAGCGGTCTGGACATTCTCAAGATCATTCACGAGCGGCAGATCGACACTCCGGTCCTGGTGCTCAGCGGAGTCAATGATGTTGATTTGGCGGTCAAGGCCCTGAAATTAGGCGCCTTCGACTATTTGACGAAGCCCGTGGATGACGAGTATCTGCTCAAGGTCATCGACCGGGCCATTCAACACCGCACGCTCCATGAGAGCATCTCCCAGCTTCCACAGCAGCTGACCCGGAATGATCTCACCCATGAGGAAGCCTTCGAACAGCTGCTGACCCAGCATCCCGATGTTATTCGCATTTTCCACGAGGTCGAGAAGATCGCCGCGGGGGAGGTCTGCATCTTCCTGATGGGGGAACGTGGAACCGGGAAGAGAACTCTTGCGCTGGCCAGTCATAACGCCAGTCCCCGGAGACTCGGACCCTTTGTCGACGTCAACGTGGCCGATCACGACCCGGAGAGTTTCGCAGCAGAGTTCTTTGGTTTGACCAAGGGCTGGGCCGGCGCCGCCGAGGAGCAGGAGGGCTTTCTCGAGCGGGCTCATGGTGGGACCCTGTATGTTTCCAATATCGAGCAGCTTTCCCAGCCTGCACAACATCGCCTGGATCGAGTGATCCGGACCGGAGAGTTTTACCGCCAGGGGACGACGGAAATCCGGACGGTCGATGTCCGGCTCATTGTTTCCTCCACGGTCGATTTGACCTTGGATCGCTATCGGGAACAATTTTCAGGAGATCTTCTCTACCATCTCTGGGGCAATCTTATCAAGATACCGCCACTGAGGGAGCGCGAGGGAGATCTCCTCCTGTTCGCCGAACACTTTCTCAAGCGCGAGATCAAGAGAACCGGCCGGCCGATCAAAGACATCGATCCGGACCTGATCGACTTCCTGGAGAGCTACGATTTTCCGGGGAACGGATCCGAGTTGCGGGATATCATTGCAACCGCCGTACTTCGTGAGGGTGGCGAGACCCTCCGGATCGAGTCCCTGTCCCAATATGTGCGGAGCAAGATCCAGGAGGGCAACCCGGTCCGCGGTGACTTTGTTTTTCGAAAGCTGAAAGATTTCGTCCGGGATACAGTCAAGAACCTGGATGGCGATATCCATCGCGCGGCCCTGGAGCTGGATGTTTCGTTGGATGAGGTCCGCAAATACGTCGACTGAACAGCAAGCGGGTTGGCGGAAGCAGTCCGGGGATGTCGAGTGTCGAGGGGGTTCCTGGACGGGGGAACTCAGAATTTCAGCACCAGCTGTGCCGGCCCCGCCTCCTCGATCGTCAGGTAGGATCGGGTATCCCGCACCACGGCCTCCAGATCCAACCCAAGCACCCGTGATCCCGACCACCGCGCATGCCGTAGCGAGTGATCATGCAACCGCATCGCCCCGGCCGGCTGATCGGAGGCGGCCTTCAGGTGTGCGGCCGCACACTGAATCACCGTCTGAAGCACATGTCCGGCCTCGCTCCCGGTCCCCGCCGCACGCCACAACCCCTCCAGCACCTCGTGACATTCCCACCAGTACCCTTCATTGAACAAATCGATACCAAAGAGGTACTCCTCGCACTTGCGCCAGTCCTCGTGATTGAGATCGGGCAGGTCGGGCTCGGGGTGGCCGAAGGAGTGTCCCTCAGGATCCCGGGTGGGATGCGGTGTCTTGCCGGGCACATGGTGGTAGGCCGGGAGAGGTCGTTCGGTGTATCTTTTGCCGGGTGAACTGTTCATGTACCGTATCCTAACCCTGGGACATTCGAGAACCAAACATGAATCCTAGCATCAATCCGACCATCAACTGCGCACATCGCGGGGCCTCGGGCCACGCGCCCGAAAACACCATCGCTGCGGTGGAGAAGGCCATCGCCCTGGGCGCCACCATGGCCGAGATCGACATCCAGCAAACGGCCGACGATAAGTTCGCGGTGTTCCATGACGATTTTCTCGACCGCACAACCAGCGGCGTCGGACCGCTGTGGCAAAAAACCCTGGCCGAACTGCAGACTCTCGACGCGGGCTCCTGGTTCGGCCCCGCATACGCCGGCGAACCGATCCCATCCCTCGAAGAAGTCCTCGAAACCACCCGTGGTCGTCTGCCCCTGAATATCGAACTGAAGCTCCACGGGCACGAAAGACATCTTGTTGATTTGGTGATCCGGACACTGCATGATAATAATATCGAGGTTCATTGCCCGGATTCCTCGCCTGGAAGCGGCCTGATCACCTGTTTCGACCACCAGATCGCCGCGGAAATCAAACAGGCGGACCCCGCCCTGGCCGTGGGGGTCATCCTGGGCCGGCAGCAGGATCTCGCCGGGATCTTCGCCGCCCCGGTCGATGTCCTGAGCGCGGAAAAATCCCTGGTCGACGAGGCCTTCATGGCCGCCGCGCGCAGCGCCGCGAAAAAGGTCCACGTCTGGACCGTCAACGACCCTGAAGAGATGAACCGTCTGATCGACCTCGGCGTCGACGCGGTGATCACCAACTATCCTGACCGATTTCCGGGACCGCAGGAAGGACGACCGTGACCGACGCCAACATGGACCTCGCCGGACGCCAGAAGATCCTGGGCTTCACCGTCGGCTACTGGATGCTGAATGTCATCGAGATGTTCGAGCGCCTGGCCTACTACTCGGTGCGCAGCGTGGTCGCGCTGTACATCATGCAGGCCGACGACCCGCACGGCCTGCACTTCACCGCCGCGGACAAGGGCACCATCTACGCCTTCTGGTTCGCCTTCCAATCGATCCTGCCCACGTTCACCGGCGGATTCGCCGATCGCTACGGCTACAAGAAATCGCTGTTCGTGTCGATCACCCTGAACATCATCGGCTACATCCTGATGGGCACGCTGACCTCGTACACCGGCTTTTTGCTGGGCGTGATCGTGCTGGCCACCGGAACAGCCTTCTTCAAACCCTCGATCCAGGGCTCGCTGGCCCACAACCTGACCAAGGACAATTCGTCGCTCGGTTGGGGTGTGTTTTACTGGATCGTAAATGTGGGCGCTGCAGCCGCACCGGTGCTGGCCAACTTCATCCGCACCGACATCAGCTGGCAGGCACTTTTTTTCACCGCCGCGGGCATCATGAGCCTGAATTACCTGATGCTCTTTACCTTCCGCGATTTCGAAAGCGGCGCCGACAAGACCCAGGGCCCCATCCGCGTCATGATCCGCACCCTGCGCAACCTGGGCGACATGCGGTTGGTCACCTGGCTGCTGATCATGAGCTGCTTCTGGTTGATGATGTACGCGCTGTGGGATCTGCAGCCGAACTTCGTGACGGACTGGAACGACTCGGGCGACGTGGCGGGCCTGATCCGCAGCGTGCCGTTTTTGCCAGAGGGCTGGGTGGTCGAAACCGATCGTGGGCCACAGGTGCCGCAGGAACTGCTGATCAACCTGAACGCAGTGCTGATCGTGCTGCTGGTGATTCCGATCTCGTACCTGGTGCGCAAGATGCGGACCCTCGAATCGATGGTCATCGGCATGACCATGGCCACTATCGGCGTGCTGGTCTCGGGAATGACAAACGTGGGCTCCATTTTCCTGGTGGGCGTGGCGGCCTTTTCTTTCGGTGAGATGCTGACCGGTCCCAAGAAGAGCGAATATCTGGGCCTGATTTCGCCGCCGGGCAAGAAGGGTCTTTACCTAGGCTACGTGAACATCCCGGTGGGGATCGGCGGCCTGGTGGGCGCCAAGCTGCAGGGCTACTTCTACGGGAATTTCGGCGAGAAGGCGGTCCTGGCCCAGAAGTATCTGGCCGAGCACACCGACTTTTTGAAGGGCACGATCTGGGACGGCAAAGTGTCCTCGCTGGACTCGGTCCTGGGCGTACCGCGAACCGACGCTTTCCTGAAACTGCAGGAAGTCACAAACATGGACGCGGTGGCGGCCACAGATCTCTTGTGGAACACCTACAGCCCGGGGCCCAACGTCTGGTACCCGTTTGCGGGCATCGGCGTGGCGGCGATCATCGCGCTGGTCGTGTTCGCGCGAATGGCGCGGCGCTGGAAAGACATGGACGCGTAGGAGGGTCTTTCATGGAACTGGATTCCCGCCAGACGATCATTGTGGCCATCCTGGTCCTGTTCCTGGGCAAGTTGCTGACCAGAAAGATCGGGTTTCTCCGCCGGTTCAACATTCCGGAGCCGGTGACCGGAGGGCTTGTCGGGTCTATATGTTTCGGGATAATTTTTTTCCTTTTCGACTTCGACATCGAGTTTTCCGACCGCTACAGGGATATTCTTCTGGTAGTGTTTTTCACTTCCATCGGTTTGAAAACAGACGTCGGGAGCATCATCAAGGGCGGCCGCGTGCTGCTTCTTTTCGCCTCGCTGGCGGTGTTCTACCTGTTTGCCCAGAGCCTGGTGGGGGTTCTGATTGCGGGGCTGTTCGGGATGAACCTGAATGCCGGTGTCCTGGTGGGCTCCACCGCGCTTCAAGGGGGGCACGGCAACATCGTGGCCTGGGCTCCCATTATGGCCCGGGATTACGGGGTGACCGGCGGCATGGAAACCGGCATGGCCATGGCGACCTTCGGCTTGATCCTGGGCGGTGTTTTGGGCGGGCCGATTGCAAAATACCTGATTCAAAAACATGATTTGAAAACCAGCGATGACGACGAATTAACCATAGGAAAAAAAGAGGGCGAAATCCTGGCCATCGATTACGACTCGGCCCTGAAGGCCATCATGATGATTTTTCTGGCCATAGGCTTGGGAATCCACCTGAACCAACTTTCGGCCTACCTGGGTTTCGCCATGCCGCTGTTCGTGCCCTGCATGTTCAGCGGAGTCGTCCTGGCGAATCTGGTCCCGATCATCCTGCCAAAAATGAAATGCCCCACGAATTCCCCGACCCTGGCCATCACTTCCGAACTCAGCCTGGGCCTGTTCCTGGCCATGGCGATGATGGGGCTCAAATTCTGGGAGATCGGAGATCAGACGCTGTTCATTCTGGTCAACCTTTTGGTCCAGGTGGTGTTGGTTCTCCTGTTTTCGGTCCTCGTCCTGTTCCGGGTTCTGGGAAAAAACTACGATGCGGCGGTGATTACTGCGGGGTATCTGGGTTCGGCGCTGGGCGCCACCCCGACGGCGATGGCGAACATGGCGGCGGTAACCCAAAGGTTCGGTGCTTCCCGGATGGCGTTCATCATCATCCCGATCGTGGCGGCGTTCATCACCCAGGCCACAAATTCCGTGGCCATTCAGGCCATTCTCAATCTCATCAACTAGATGGAAAAAAGCAGGTGCCGCCAAGGCGGCACCCGCTGACCCAAAAGGCTTTGCCGCCCCTGCCTAGAAGTCGAAGAATAGCCCGAAGCTGATCCTCTGGGCCGTTCTCGATTTTTCCAGTGACGCAAGGGTCTCGCTGCCCGTAGCGATGCTACCGTCGTATTTCGACGTTTTCTCACCGATGTTGAACTCGATGGCGAAGGTCAAAGACGGCTGGGGCGTCCACATGAGGTTGATGAGACCGTAAATATGATCCAGGTCGATGCTGGTGTCGGTTGCATCATATCCAGAGCCGGCAATCGTGAACTCGGCAATCTTGTGACTGCTGAAGTTCGAGAACCCACCCACGAGGTTTGCGTGCCACCTCGGGGTGAAAAAGTGCTCGTATGATGCCCAGCCACCGTAAGTCGGGATGGCCTTCATGCTGCCCAGGCCGTCCTCTGCCGCGTCGAAGTTCATCCCGGAGAACGAGACCACGTAGGTGGCGATCCCCTGGCCGGCATAGAACTGGAACTGGATGGGATTCGTCTTCACCGAACTGGTCTGGATGAAACCCGAAATCGTCCCTCCATAACCCGGCTCACTCTGATTCTCATCGAGGACTTTGTATTCGAGGGTTCGGTAGATTCCGGTCACACGGATGTGTCCGAAATCACTACTTTTCTGGACAGCGCCGATGAAATCGGGGACCGGTTGATAGGCTGTGGACACCTCGGAGTTGAGATCGGTGTTCAGAGTAACCTCGGCGCCCGGTTGACCAATACCCACGTCGAACTGCCACTGGCTGTCGTTCGTGAAGTAGAGTTTCAGCTCCGGCTCGCGGCGCCAGACTCCCGAGGGCGGCCCGTCCCAATCCAGAACGTTGGGCCAGACTGACTTGTCGCCGAAGAAAGACCAGTCCTGCCCGAAGTGGACGAACTTGTAGTCGACCCAGAGGTGGCGCAGGCGATAGCCTTTGTTCCCGCCCCAGAAGTCGCCTTCCATATAGGCGACGAGAGTGCCGTCATCGGTTTCCCTCTGTCCACGGAAACGGACCTGGGATTGATGCATGTCGCTCCAGTAACGGTTGCTGTCGTCGGTGCCCCAAACGTCGATCTTGCCCACGTTGAAGGTTTCCTGGTCCTGCAGGCCGCCGCTGAGATCGTAGACCCCGTTGAATTTGGCCTTCACCAGCATGAAGTAGTCATACGTCGGGCGACCGTTGAGACTGTCTTCCGAAGTCATGCGGAAAATCGGCGGTCCGGACGGTAAATCGACCTCCAAATCGAAGGTCTTTCCCGAGCCGGCTGTCCAGCCGTAACTGTGCTGGGCCCAGGCGTTGGTACCCAGCAACAGCAGAACGAGTACGAACGGTAATGCAATCCGTGCTATGCGACTCATGGTTTCCTCCCCTAGTACGTGGCGAAGTATTCCTGGATCGTGGCCAGATCCGTGGTCTTTAGCAGTGCCAGACGCAGCAGGATCCGCGCCTTGTGCGGGCTAAGTTCATAGGACGCAATGAACCCAAGCTTGTCGTCGTCGAGCTCGATATTGCGTCCGACCAGGCCGGTGGGCACACGCGAACTCCGCACGCAGACGACGCCCGCCTTGGCGGCCTTGGCCAACGACTCCACCGCAGCATCGGTCATGTTGCCGTTGCCCAGGCCGGCGGTGACGATGCCCTTGGTTCCCAGAGCCACCGCGGCGTCGATGAGAGCGCCGTCCACGTTTTCGTGCATGGCGATGATGTCAACGCGGGGCAGGCTCTCCACGCCGTCCAGGGAGAACTCGCTGTCCTTGGTGTGCCTGGTGTAACACGATCTGAAGAAAATGGCGTCGCCGTAGCGGACGTTTCCGATCAGGCCCTGGTCATCAGAGTAGAAAGTGCTGACTTCGGTGGTGTTGGATTTGATGACCGAACGTCCCCCGTGGATCTCGTCGTTGGCTACGACCATGACGCCCCGTCCAGCCGCGTTGGGATTGGCCGCCACAGCCACCGCGTTGTAGATGTTCAACGGGCCGTCGGCGCTCATCGCGGTCGAAGGGCGCATGGAGCCTGTCAGCACCACGGGTTTGTCGGTGATGGAGACGAGGTTCAGGAAGTAGGACGTCTCTTCCATGGTGTCGGTGCCGTGGGTGATGACGATCCCGTCGATATCCGTCTTCGCCAGCTCGTTGATGCGCTTGGCCAGCGCCAGCCAGACTTCGTCATTCATGTTCTGGCTGCCGACGTTGGCGATCTGTTCGCCGGTGCAGTCCGCCAGTTTCGCCAGGTCGGGCACAGCGGCCAGAAGAACGTCCACTCCGACCTGTCCCGACTGGTAACCGGCGGTGGTTTCGGTCTCGGCCGAACCGGCGATGGTTCCGCCGGTGGCGAGAATAACAACCTTCGGAAGATCCTCGGCCAGGGCAAGGTTCGCAAACATGGTGCACAGCAGGACCGCGGTTCCGAATAGGATTAACTTTTTCATGTGATTCCCTTTCGTTTCTATTTCTGTCCGGTCATTGCCTTGGGGTCCAAAATCTTCTCGAGCTCGGCTTCGTCGAGCAGGTTCCGCTCGCGAACGATTTCCAGCACACCCTTGCCTGTCTCCAGAGCCTCGGCGGCGATTTCCGTGGCGGTTTCATAGCCAAGAACGGGGTTCAGGGCGGTCACGATACCGATGCTGCGTTCCACCATCGCGGTGACCTGTTCAGTGTTGGCGGTAATGCCCACCACGCATTTTTCCCGGAAGGTTCGCAGGGTGTTGATGAGCAGCACTTGCGACTCAAGGATCGACGCGGCCACCACCGGTTCGTAGGCGTTCAGCTGAAGCTGCCCGAAACTCTGCGCGTAGGACACGGTAAGGTCATTTCCGATGACCTGCATGGCCACGCAGTTGACCAGCTCCGGCATGACGGGATTCACCTTGCCCGGCATGATCGATGAGCCCGGCTGCATGGCGGGCAGGTTGAATTCGTAGAGTCCCGTCCGCGGTCCAGAAGACAGCAGGATCAGGTCGTTGGCGGTCTTGTTCAGGCGCACGGCGAGTGCGCGCAGCGCCGAAGAGTACATCACGAAACCGTGCAGATCCGATGTCGCGGCGACCAGGTCTTCCGAACTGTAGATCGGCTTGCCCGTCAGTTCCGCCAGATGGGCCGCGCAGTACCCGGGAAAACCTTCGGCCGCGTTGAGTTTGGTGCCGATGGCCGTGCCGCCCATGTTCACGCCGTACAGTTCCTTCTCCAACGTCTGGATCGTGGCGATCTGAGCGCGAAGCGTGGTGCCGAAGGCATGGAACTCCTGGCCCATGGTCATCGGCACCGCGTCCTGCAGTTCGGTGCGGCCCATCTTGAGGATTTCGTCGAATTCCTTTCCCTTGGCCTCAAAAGCGGCCGCCAACGCGTCCAGCTCCTTCAGCAGGGGTTCGTTGTAACGCAGCATCGCCACCTTCAGCGCGGTGGGATAGAAATCGTTGGTCGATTGCGACATGTTCAGGTCGTCATGGGGTTCGACGATGTCGTAGCTGCCCAATGGGTGCCCCATCTTTTCCAGGGCCACGTTCGCGATCACCTCGTTGGCGCACATGTTGGTCGAGGTGCCCGCGCCACCCTGGTATAAATCCACCAGGAACTGGTCATGGTACCCTCCCTCCATGATGGCCGCGCAGGCCAACTCGATGCCGTCCAGAACGTCTTTTTCCAGTGCGCCGGCCTGATGGTTGGCGCGTGCGGCGGCCAGTTTCACCAGGGCCAGGGCGTTCACCAGTTCGGGATATCGGTGGACGGGAACCCCCGAGATCTGGAAATTTTCCATGGCGCGGGCGGCCTGAATGCCATAATAGGCCTCGGCCGGGATCTGCATTTCACCAAGCAGATCGTGTTCGGTCCGGAACTCCTGCGCCGCTGCCAGGCTGCTCAACAGGAACAGCATGGCGAACACGCCAATTTTCAACTTTGTCATCTCAAAACCCTCCATTTAAGGAACCTATAGGCCGACGATGGAAACTATCAACACAGCCAGGACAACCGCCGACGCGGTCGTCACCAACCCGGGTATCATGAAACTGTGATTCAAAAGATATTTGCCGATGCGGGTGGTGCCGGTCTGATCGAATGAGACCGCGGCGAGCACCGTCCCGTAGGTGGGCAGCACGAAGAGGCCGTTCACCGCGGGGTAAAGCCCCACTAGCAAGCCAACCGACATTCCCGCCGCCACAGCGACCGGCATGAG
>CBDUYZ010000012.1:0-21178 GCA_965371575.1 uncultured bacterium | reverse complement strand
CCACGATGGGCATCTCGAAATCGAGCCAGAGTCCTTTTTTCTTCCAGTCCATCCTTGATACCTTTCACCGGCCGCCAGGCCGCATGCGCGCACAATATTCCGGCGCGGACCACTGGTGGGAACCAGAGATTTAGTCACTTCACTCCGGCAGTGTCAAGTTATATGCCCCTGGGCAGCCCGCTCCGACAAGTGACCAAACCGCTGAATTAGCCCTGGTCTTTCAGCCCCCATCATCCATGGTCGTAGACGTTTATCCCCTTCACGTTCACGAATTCCTTCAACCCGTAATGTGACAGTTCCCGTCCCAACCCGCTGTTCTTCACACCCCCGAAAGGCATGCGCGGGTCCGACTTGGTGATGCTGTTTACGAACAGGGTTCCCGACTCCACTTCCCGGGCCACCCGCACCCCGCGCGCCAGGTCCCGGGTCCACACACTACCCCCCAGCCCGAACTCGCTGCAGTTGGCCAGAGCAACGGCTGCGGCCTCGTCCTTCACCGAGATGATCGGAGCTATGGGGCCGAAAACCTCCTCGTCCACCAGCCGCATGCCGGGCCGTGTGCCGGTCACCACCGTGGGCGGAAAGAAACAGCCCTGGCCGCCCAAACGCTCGCCGCCGCAAAGCACCCGGGCCCCCAGGGACACGGACTGGGCCAGTTGCTCCGCCAGTTCGGTGACCGCGCCTTCGTTCACCAGCGGACCCACCTGGGTGGTTTCGTCCCGGGGATCACCCACCTTCAGTTCTCCCATCAGTTCACTGAAGCGCGCGGCGAAGGCTTCAGCGACCGCTTCGACCACGATGAACCGTTTGGCGGCGATGCAGCTCTGGCCCGCGGTGAGCATGCGCCCGGTGACCGCACCCCTGGCGGTGAATTCGATATCGGCATCCTCGAGCACTATGAACGGATCGCTGCCCCCCAACTCGAGCACGACCTTCTTCAGATGGCGTCCCGCCTCGGCTCCGATATGCCGCCCCACCTGCGTACTGCCGGTCAATGACACCCCCTGCACGATGTCCGAGGCGATGAGGGCGGAGACCGTGTCGTAGTCGGGCACGACGGTGCGGAAGACATTCTCCGGAAAACCGGCCTGAACGAAGGCCTGCTCGATGGCAAAGGCGCAGCCCGTGACGTTGCTGGCGTGCTTGAGCAGGCTGGCGTTGCCGGCCATCAGGCCGGGCACGGCAAAGCGAAGGGCCTGCCAGAAGGGATAGTTCCAGGGCATGATGGAAAATATCACACCCAGTGGCTGGAAAGTGACGGTGTGCTCCCGGCCGTCGACGGCGACCTTCTCGTCGGCCAGCCAGACCGGAGCATTGGCGGCATACACCTCGGCCAGCCAGGCACACTTTTCGATTTCACCCCTGGCCTCGGTGATGGGTTTGCCCATTTCCGTCGTTATCAGGGCGGCCCAATCATTCAGGTTGTCGCGCAGCACCGCGGCGAGCCTCTGGAAGCAGGGCACCCGTTCAGTCACGGACAGCCGGCGCCACTGGTGGAACGCCTCCTGCGCGAGCCGGGCTATCCGCATGACATCATCCGGCACCATGGTCCGCCAGGTCTGGATGACCTCGTCGGTGGCGGGATTGACCGTCTTGAATTCCATGCTTCCTCCTTGGCTTCGCGATCTGCTCGCAAGTGCCGCCCAGCGCGACCGAGCCCAGTTTTTCGACAGCCTGCTAGCCCCGGCCCAGGAACCGTTTCTTGCGTTCGATCGGCGCGGGCAGCACGGTGCGCAGGCGCAGCTTTCCCGCACCCGGCACCCGCCGCAGGCGCCGCAGGCTGTCAAGGGTCAGGGCGATGTTCCGGTCTCCGGATTTCAGGAGCCAGGATTTACCCTCGCGCTCAACGGAAATGACCAGCGGCACCGGTCGGGCGAGCAGCGGTTCAACGCCAGGTTCCAGATCCTGGGTCTCTAGTGTTTCTCCGCCGGATTCGTCCGTAGCGGCTTTGCCGGTTCCGGATCCATTGTCGGCCACAGCCGGTTCCTTCTCATGGGTCTCCTCATCCCCACACAGCGGACGCATTTCCATCGGCGCCCCGAACTCCTCGAACAGACTGGCCAAGCCTTCGAGACCGTTGCGCCCCGCGCTGTCCAGATCGATCTCGAGATAGATGTCCCGGACCCAGGTCCCGAGCACCTCGTCGATGCGGGTCAGGCGGTCGACGATGATCTCCCGGCTGCCGTCGCTGCGCACCTGGACCCGCCCACCCACCACGAGGATCGAATCGCTCTGTACCAGATCCTTCGCCTCTTCATAAAGGCGGTTGTAGACCGTCAGGCTGATGACCCCGCTGGTGTCCTCGAAATTGGCCCGGCCGTAGATGCGCTTGTTCCGGTCACGGTGCTTGGTGTGCGAGGTTATCACCCCGACGAGATCGACCCAGGTATCCTCGCCGCGTTGATGGACGTCTGCGGCGGTGCTGACCGGAAGGCTGTCGATGAGCTCACCGTACTCCCGGAAAGGATGGCCCGACAGGAAGAAACCGACCGCCTGGCGTTCCTTGCTCAGCTTCACCAGTGGATCGAACGGTTCGCATTCATGCAGGACCGGCTTGAGCACCTCGGCGGCCGCGCTGCCGCCGAACAGCGACCCCTGCCCGCCGGCCCGGTCGCGGGCGGCCTGGTGACCGAAGGCCAGCGCACGATCCAGGTTGGCCAGCAACTGGCGTCGATGCCCGGGCAAACGATCCATCGCTCCGGCGTTGATCAATCCCTCGATCACCTTGCGGTTGACCTTCTGCAGGTCAACGTTTTCACACAGGTCGAACAGGTCGGTGAAATCGCGGCCTAGCTCTTCGCGACAGGCGTCGATCACGCCGATTGCCGCCGAACCAACGCCCTTGACGGCCCCCATCCCGAACACGATGTCCCCCTCGCGCACGCCGAATTCGCTGCGCGGATGGTTGATGTCCGGCGGGCAGATGCCCAGATCCAGCGCCTTCACCTCGTCGATGAGCTGGGTGATGCGTTCGGCCTTGCGCATCTCCGTACTCATGTTCGCGGCCATGAACTCGGCCGGATGATGGGCCTTCAGCCAAGCGGTCTGGATGGACAGGAGGGCGTAGGCCGCGCTGTGGCTCTTGTTGAAGCCGTACTGAGCGAAGAACTCCATCTCCTCGAAGATTTCCTGGGCCGTACGCAGGTTGAAGCCCCTGCCCTTGGCACCGTCGAGGAATTGGACCTTCATCTCGGCCATCATCTCAAGCTTCTTCTTGCCCATCGCCTTGCGCAGGGTATCGGCCTGCCCCATGGTGAAGCCGCCCATGACCGAGGCGATCTGCATCACCTGCTCCTGGTACAGGATAACGCCGTAGGTGTCCTTGAGGATGGGCACGAGACAGGGGTCCTTGTACTCCACCTTCTTGCGGCCGTGTTTGCACTCGACGTAGACCTTGTCCATGTCGGCGCCAAGCGGCCCGGGACGGTACAGGGCGCAGATGGCTGTGATGTCCTCGTAACGGGTGGGCGCCATCTTGCGCACCAGCTCCTGCATGCCGCTGCTCTCGAGCTGGAAGATGCCGACCGTGCGACCTTCCTGCAGCAGATCGTAGGTAACCTCGTCGTCAGTGGGAATATCCTCGGCCTGCAAACGCTTGCCGGTGGACTCGCCGATCAGGTCGAGCGCCTTGTCTATCACCGTGAGGGTGCGCAAGCCCAGGAAGTCCATCTTCAACAGACCCAGCGCCTCGCTCATGTTCATGTCGAACTGGACGGTGACGTCGCCCTTGGCGCTCTTGTACAGCGGCGCGTGTTCGATGAGAGGCGACGGAGTGATCAGCACGCCCGCCGCATGGATGCCCGTGTTGCGGTTGATCCCGTCCAGGACCAGGGCGTTTCGCAGCAGCATGGCGTGGGCCTCGGATTCGTCAGCCACCTGATTCAAACCCGGCGCGGTATCGATGGCCTTCTGCAGCGTGATGCCGATCTCCTCGGGCACCATCTTGCTGATGCGGTCGCTCTCGGCGAAGCTGAAATCCAACACGCGGGCCACGTCCTTGATCACCGCACGAGCGGCCATGGTGCCGAAGGTTATTATCTGCGACACGTTCTCGCTGCCGTACTTCCTGGACACGTACTCGATGATCCGGCCACGCCCCTCATAGCAGAAGTCCACGTCGATATCCGGCATGGAAATGCGTTCGGGATTAAGAAAACGTTCGAACAACAGCTGATGTCTGAGGGGATCGATGTCCGTGATCCGCATGCAATAGCAGACCAGGCTGCCGGCGGCGCTGCCGCGACCCGGACCGACGGGGATGTCCATCCTGCGGGCAGCGTCGATGAAATCCCAGACGATAAGGAAGTAGCCGGCGTATCCCGTCTGTTTGATGACTCCCAACTCGTAGGCCAGTCGCTCCTCGTGCTCCGTGGTGATCCGGTCGTACCGTTTCTGGAGCCCTTCCCGCGCCAAATGCTCGACGTATTCATCCGGGCAGGCGAATCCCTCGGGCAACGGGAACTCGGGCAGCAGCAGCTTGCCCAACTCCATCTCGAAATCAACCGAGTCAGCCACGCGCAGGGTGTTCTCCAGGGCCTCGGGCCAATCCCGGAACAGGGTCAGCATCTCCTCGGTGGATTTGAAGTAGACCTCCGGCGTGTTGCTGCGCCAGCGGCTGGGGTCCTTGAGGGTCTTGCCGGTCTGCAGGGCCATCAGGATGTCGTGTGCCTCGTGGTGCTCGCGGTCCAGGAAATGGCAATCGTTCGTCGCGATGATCGGACAGCCGGTCTGCCTGGCGACTTCGGGCATGAGTTGCCGGATACGGGCCTCATCATCCAGACCGTGGTTCTGGATCTCAAGGAAGTAGTTTCCCCTGCCCAGAATGTCCCGGTAGGCCGAAGCGGCTTCGACGGCGGCCTGCACGTTGCCGCTGCGCAGATGGAAGTTGGGTTCACCGCTCATGCAGGCCGACAGTCCGATGATCCCCTCGCTGTACTCGCTGAGCAGTTCCCGATCGATGCGCGGCCGGTAGTAGAAACCCTCGAGGAATCCCTGCGAAGAGAGCTGAATCAGGTTCTTGTACCCCTTCGCATTCTTCGCCAGCAGGACCATGTGGTAGCTCTTGTTGCGCTGGTCGGTTGTGCGGTTGTGGCGGTCGTGGGTGATGTAGGCCTCGGTGCCGATGATCGACTTGATGCCTTCCTTGGCGCAGGCCTGGTAGAATTCCACCGCCCCGAACATGTTGCCGTGGTCCGTCAGCGCCAGGGCCGGTTGACCCAGATCGGCGGCGCGCTTGGCCATGGCCACCGTCTTCATGGCGCCGTCGAGCAGCGAGTAGTCGGAGTGATTGTGCAGATGGACGAAGTTGCGCGGTGGTGCTGGTGCTGACATGTGTGGAAATCGCGTTTCGGAAATGGTTGTGGATCAAGGCCGGTCTGGAGCCCAGCGGAGCACCCTGGGCATCCCCGAGGATTCCGGCCAAGGCGAACATTCATTTGCCGACAGGATAACCCGGATCGGGGTCAATCTCAATATATTGGTTGTGCCTCGGAAATTGTTTCTGGCGGGAAAATAGCCACCGCCAAGCCAGCAAGTGACCAACTGCTTGATTTCGAGATCTCAGCAATCCGCTCGCTGCGACCAAGCCCAGTTTTTCAACAGCCTGCTAGTCCCGGCACTCGATCAAAATCTCTGCCTCTGTTTCATTACCTGTCTCATCGGCGGCTTTCAGAAAAAGGACATGGCGGCCCGGTCCGAGGTGATCGGACAGTTCCACCAGGACGCGGTCCCGGACCAGGTCAGGTTCCACAATGATCGGCTGACCGTCCAGCGTGGCGGTGATGGATTCCGGCGCAAGCCCCGAACCCGGGTCCAGCAGTTCCACCGGAAAGATCTCCCAGCGGGGCAGAGTCACGCCGTGGACCTGGCCGCGCGGATCGGACGCCACGATTATCACCGTGTCGGCGGGGAAGATCACCGGAGCCGTCACATCCCGGAACACGGCGTGCAGACCGGGGCTGGAAAGGGCGAATCTATGGTCGGATCCGTGGAATTTCGGTTCCAGCAGGCGGCCAACCGGCTTCCACTCATCCTTGCTCCAGCGGTATACCATGACTGCGGGATCCAATTCGGCAGGCAGGGTATCCCGTGCCGCAGCCACCGGACCAGTGAGAGCAACCGCCACCGCCGCTTCGATAGGCCAGTCGGCGGCCAGATAACGCGCGGCAGGACCGGCGAGCTTGAGCCCCTGCCGGCCGGCCTGGTCCCTGGCCCCGGGTTCCAGTTCGCCGGGAACGACGGCCAGGGTGGTCGTGGCCAGAACCGGATCGCCATTCACCGCTGCCAAGATCCGCAGGCTACAACCCGCCACATCCTCGTGCTTAACGTTAATAAGCGGCCGTAAGACAATGTCGGACAACGAATCAACCACAACCTGAACTGATTCCTCCAGCCATTCGCTCTGGTCAGGTGGCTGCGGGAAATCCAGCGCCGCCGCCAGCAGGGGAATCGACACTGAAGTCTCATTCCCTGCGAAGTCGGCGGCCATAATCTCGAGGATGTGCGGCCCCGGCGCCAAGCCCGACCCACCTGGGCCAAGATACCATTGGCCCCCCTGACGACCCGGCAGGGAGTTGGCCGACCGTCTGTGCAGCCAGCGGTCCCTGATACCGGGCACCTCCAACCACTCCAGGCGCTGAAGGCTGTTCTCGAAAAATTCATAGCGCTCGTTCCGGCAACTGTAGACCACCTCGCCATCCAACCTGACCTCGATCAGCCAGGGCTCCAGTTTATGGCCTCGAATATCCGAAGCGTCGATGATCTTGGCCGCGAAGGCCACGGGGCCGGAGATCTGCAACTGCGGCACTTCACCTTTCAACCCGGCGGAGGCACCTGCTTCAGGTTTCAGCACCCGGGCGACCGGCTCACCGGCGATCCGGCTGCGGAGGTCCGCCGGCACCGCTCGCACCGCGTGTATGACCGGCGGAAACGTATCTGGCACGTCGAATCCCCTGGCCAGGGGATTGACCGGTCCGTTGTCGGCGTCCCGCACCTCGAAGTGAAGATGAGGCCCGTTGGTTCCGCTCTCCCCGGTCAATCCCACCACCTCGCCGCGACGCACCGGCATCTCGCCAGGCGCGAACTGGAGTCTGACCCGGTAGGTCCCGGTCCCGGCCTGTCGGTCGCGAACCTCGGCCCTGATGGGATCACTGAAACGGGAGAGATGCGCGTAGACATAGGTGCGCCCGGATCCGCCAACCAGATAGACCGACCGACCGTAGGCGAAGGGCGTGGCCCGAACCCGCAGGATATACCCGTCCTCCACGGCCCGGGCGGCAAAGCCGGTCGTTGATGCGGTTTTCAGGTCCAACCCGGCGTGGAAGCGACCGGACCTGTATTCCATGAAATTGCTGGTCAGGTAGCGGGTCGGCAGATCCAGGGGCCAGTCGGGCGCGAAACCAGTGGTGGCGGACTCAGCCGCCCCGGCGGGCGGCAACCCCAAAACAAACCAAACGACCAGACAGCCCAGCAGGGCGCCTGATAGTCCATATCTTTTTCCGGGCCATGGCATTGCGTACTAAACCTCCGTGCTGACGACGAGACCCCAATGTACTGCTACATCTTTGGGGCGACAAGAGTCCTCTAGTTTTGTACTATGCGGACAGGAAGGAACCGATTTCCCCGCTAAATCCGGAATATTCCGGAATGTTCCGGAACGCCCCGTGAGGATCGCCTCGACGAACACCCGCGGGCAAATGTCTGGAGGGATACATGGAAGTGAACACTAGTCATTGGGTTGATGACCAGGGCAGCATACCCACTCCCGCCGGCCGCACTTTCCTACTCGACACGAATGTCCTGCTCCACGACCCCGACAGCCTGGCGGCCTTCGAGGAGCACAACATCGTGTTGACGGTGGACGTCCTCGAGGAACTCGACCGCTTCAAGCGCGGCAAGGACGAGAGGGGCCGCAACGCCCGCCGGGTCATCCGGAACATAGACTCCCACCGCAACGGCCAGCCCCTGAGCAAGGGCGTGGACCTTCCCGGCGGCGGCAAGCTCTACGTCTTCGTCAAGAGCTTCACGGACTTTCTGCCCAAGGGCATGGACAAATCCCAACCCGACAACCGGATCCTGGCCGCCGCCTGTGCCCTGGTCAAGGCGGGCGCCGAGGTGATATTCATCACCAAGGACATCAACGCGCGGGTCAAGGCCGACGCCCTGGGCATCCAAGCCCAGGATTACCTGAACCTGGCCATCAACTTCGACGAACTCTACACCGGCTGGAGCGAACACGAAGTCCCTGACGAAACCATCGACAATTTCTACCAGGGTAGTCCGGTCCAGATCGAACACCCCCTCTGTCCCAACGAGTGTGTGCTCCTGAAGGCCGCAGGCAATTTCAAAAAAACCGCGCGGGGCATCTTCCGGGCCGACAAGGGCCTAATCGAACCCCTGCTGCACGGGGACAGCCATCCCTGGGGCCTGTCCGCGCGGAACCTGCATCAGCATTTCGCCATGGAACTCCTGCTGCGGGAGGACATCCAACTGGTGACCATGCTGGGCCAGGCCGGCACCGGCAAGACGCTGCTGGCCCTTGCGGTCGGACTGCAGCTGGTGGCTGAAGAAAAACGCTTCCGGCGCATCATGGTCTCGCGGCCCATCATGCCCCTGGGCAGGGACATCGGTTACCTGCCCGGCAGCAAGGAAGAGAAACTCACCAGCTGGATGCAGCCGGTTTCGGACAATCTGCAGTTCCTGGTGGATCCCAAGCTCGAGCATTCCGGAGACAAGGTGCAGTACCTCTACGACACGGGGGTCGTGGAAGCCGAGGCCGTGACCTACATCCGCGGCCGCAGCCTGCCCAAGGTCTACATCATCATCGACGAGGCGCAGAACCTCACGCCCCACGAGGTGAAAACCGTGGTCAGCCGCGCCGGCGAGGGCGCCAAGGTTATCCTCACCGGAGACGCCTACCAGATCGACAACCCCTATCTTGACGCCTCGTCGAACGGCCTGACCTACGTGGTGGAGAGGTTCAAGGACGAGCCCATCCACGGGCATATCACCCTGGCCAAGAGCGAACGCAGTCATCTGGCGAGCCTGGCGGCCAACCTGTTGTAGTGGGAAACGACCAATCGTTCTATTCGGGGGATGACGCTGAACCCTGCTCGATGAATTCCCGGCGCAGCTGCCCCAGCAGGCAGGCGTTGGCTCGCTTGACCGCTTTGGCCAAATGTTCGTTGACCAGCTGCTGATCCTGACGGGCCGTCGGCGTGAGATACTTCTTGGCCTCGTATTCCCCCAGACAGGCTTTCTGCCACAGGATATTGCCGGTGCGATCCTTGAGGGTCATCCGGACCTCGGCTTCCGCACGGTTGGCCGTCGGAACCGGAATCGCCACCATGGCGACCGCCGCCAAGACCACGGCCAGCTTGGCGCGGTGGGAGCTGTCGCTGCCCAGGGCCATGCCTACTCCCGCGCCGAGGGCGCCCGTCAGCAGAAATGAAGCCGGCGAGCGCTGCAGCCGGCAGCCCATTGACAGCAGATCCACCGAAAGAATGTAGTCGGCCTGGGCATGCAACGGCACAAGTTCCACCAGGTGGGTCTGCTCGAGGTCCTGCGCGAGGGCCTCGGCGTAGATCTGGGTGACGGGCAGCTCCCAGTCCTCGTCGGAGGGATAGGTGATACCGAAGAACTGCCCCTGCCCCTGCCGTTGTTCAATGGGCCGCATGTCAGTCACCGTGTCGATGTACAGGGCGGGCATCTTGAGGTTGCGCAGTCGGAAATCGACCGCTTCATCGGGGTAGACAAAGGTGATCTTGTCGCTGCCGCAGGAAGAAACCCCCAGGGTCACGCACAGGAGCGCCAGAACGGCCGCAAAGCGGCCAGATTCAGCATTCTGAGGAAAGAAGCGGGACATGAACAACTCCTACGCGTAATCCCAATATCGTTTAAGTGACATTAATCTATGGCCCCGGACGTCTCTGAGCCAGCCCAAGCTCAGCCTGCTAGGCGTGGATGCTTTTTCCCACCCGCCAGACCACCGCCACGACACACACCACACCAAGCGCCAGGGACAGCAACGGCGACAAACCGAAACCCACCGGCAGGTAGCCGCACAGGGCGGAAATCCCGGCCACGGTCAGAGCGTAGGGCATCTGGGTTTTCACATGGTCGACGTGATCGGAACCCGAGGCAAGGGACGAAAGGATGGTGGTGTCGGATATCGGGGAGCAATGATCACCGAACACAGCGCCTGCCAGGACGGCGCTCACAGCAGCCAGGTGTATGTGAAGCGCGGTAGCCACGGACAAGCCCGCGTCCAGAGGCAGTTGGTGTCCCAGGGGATAGACCAGCGGCATCAGTATGGCCATCGTGCCCCAGCTTGTGCCGGTCGCGAAGCTGACGGCCGCGGCCAGGATGAACACCACTACGGGCAGCAACCGGGCCGACAGCACCTGTCGACTGACTTCCACCAGGTAATGGGCGGTGCCCAGGCCGTCGCAGATAGCGCTCAGGGACCAGGCCAGCAACAGGATGGTCACCGCGATGATCATCGCCTTGACCCCGTCCATGAACCCGTCCATGGCATCCATCAGAGTCAGGCGGCGCGTGCCCACCGCCAACGCCACGGCCAGCGTCGCGCCGATCAGGGCGGCCCAGGTCAGAACGGCGAAACTGTCCGCGCTGTTCAGGACCTCCCGCAGGGATGGAGAGGCCGTACCGGCAACGACGGCGGCCTGCCGGCCATTGAAATAGATTCCCAAAGCCGTGGTCAGAATCACCGACAGGATGGGGATCCCCGCCAGCAGGGGGCTGGCGGCCTGACCACCGTAACCCGCGGCGAGTTCGTCATCGGGCTGGGGCGCTTCGCTGGCGGGCCGAGCCCCGGGCCGCAGCACCTGCCCCTTGTGAAAAGCCCTGAGTTCCGCCTGTCGCATGGGCCCGAAATCCCGCCCGGTAAACGCGATCAGATAGACGAACAGAAGCGTCAACAAGGGATAGTAACTGTAGGGGATCGATTGCAGGAAAAACGTGTAGGCGTTGGTATCCGAGCTCAGACGGGACATCGACTCCTGGATCAGGCCGACCTCGAAGCCAACCCAGGTGGAGATCACCGCCACGGTGGCCACCGGAGCGGCCGTGCTGTCCACGAGGTAGGCCAGTTTCTCTCGCGAGATCTTCAGGCGATCCGTCCAGGGCCGCATGGTCGACCCTACCAGCAGGGTGTTGGCATAGTCGTCGAAGAAGATGATCGTGCCCATGGCCACGGTGGAAACCTGACCGCCGCGGCGGCCCGCCACCCGGGTGGAGAGCCAGTGCACCACGCCTTCGGTGGCCCCGCTGCGGGACAGAACGCCGACCATACCGCCCAAAATGGTGGAAAACAGCAGGATAGAAGCGTGGGATTCGTCGGCCAGGGCTCCCAGCAGGTAGGTGTCCCCCACCCTGAGAAACGCGGCGCCCGGGTTGCCGGTGATGATCAGTGATCCACAATACACGCCCAGCAGCAGCGCGACGACGACCTGCCGAGTCACCAGCGCCATCCCGATAGCCAGCACCGGTGGGATGATGGACAGCCACCCGAAATCCTTTTTCACCGGGTCGGGCGGGTCATCCGTGGCGCCTTCCTGTCCGGAACTGAAGGCCGCCACCAGCAGCATGAGCAGCACCAGGACGGCCAGGCCCGCCAGCTTGATCACCCGGCTGCGCCGCTTCAAACCTTTTTTCCTTTCGCCCATTCAAGGTATACCCTGTTCACGTACTCGGGCGACCAGGAGATGATCTGCGGAACATCGTACGGATGCTGCAGGTTGAGTTCGCCGGTGAACAGGTCGAACCGGTTCGACAGGACCTTGAAGATCACCGCCACTTCTTCATCGCGCGTGACCGAGCCGTCCCAGCGGTAAAACGACACCAGATCGGCCCCGACCTGGGCGCAGACGGCCAGCCCGGCATCCACTATCAGCCCGGCCGCTTTTTCAGCGGATTCCCGATCCGGAAACGTGGTCATCACTACCCGCAATTCACTGCTCATCAGTCACCTCCGGCGCAAGCCCGGCAGCGGCAAGGGCGGGCTCCAGGAACTGTCTCATGCGATCATGCAGTCCCGGCGTGGCCGCCACGATATGTGCGGTGGGAATCGAAATGTCCCGGCCGGCGAAATCGGTGACCAGGACACCGGCCTCCCGGGCAACGAGGGCCCCGGCGGCCGTATCCCAGGGCCGCAAATGCCATTCCCAGTAACCGTCCAGCCTGCCGCTCGCCACGTGGACCAGATCGATCGCTGCGCTCCCGCCCCGCCGTACGCCGTGGCAGTTGGCCTTCAGGAAATCCCGGACCAGGTCAGTGTTCCTGTCGACGGTCTCGTCCCGCACGTAGGGGAAACCCGTGGCCAGCAGAGCCCGGTCCAGGGGAACGGAACCCCGTCGAGGCAAGTCCACCGATTCACCGTGGTCGGGCCGTTCCCTCACCGCCCCCTGACCCGCTTCCGCCAGGTAGAGTTCATCCAGGTAGGGAGCAAACACGACACCGTACTTGAGGCCTGTCGAATCGCCGCAGGCGATGGAAACCGCAAAAAACGGGTAGCCGTGGAAGAAATTTGTCGTGCCGTCCAGCGGGTCAATGTACCAGGTGCGTTCTCCCCGGCCCTGAATGCCTCCCGATTCCTCGGCCAGGATGGTCTCGCCCGGAAACCGCCGTTTCAGTTCCTCTACCAGCATGTCCTCGACCCGGTGGTCCACATCGGTCACGAATTCGGTGGCTGTCTTCTGCTCGACCCGCTCCACCTTGCCCAGACTGTCCAACAGGATCTCCCCTGCCTGCAGGGCAAGGTCCCGCACGGCGGCCAGTTCCGCGGACAATCCCTGATTCATTGCTACGGCCTTCTTTCGATTCACGGTCACTGGATTTACGCCCACCATGACCGAATAAACTTATCCGACGTTCAAAGCGGGGATCATAGGCGAGCAACCGCCCCGGGGCAACGCCCAATCCGGGGTTGACATCCCCAGGAGGAAACTTAGTTTTTTACTAACCTGGATTATTCATGAATCGCCGTAGTGAGGATGTGTATGATAAGATTTGACAGTGCCCTCGCAGTGTTTTGGGACCGCGGCGTACCCGTAGGTACGTTGAGGGAGCAAAATCGAGAAGGTGCTGTCAAATCTTATCATACGCAGCAGCAGTAGGCGATTCATGAATAATCCAGGCTAAGGAGCCGCTGTTTAAACGGGGAACGGGTCGAACCATTCCATCGTACGAAAGGAATTTCATGAGGGAAAAAATCGAAGAAGTGTTGAACGAGATCCGGCCCGCACTGCAGGCCGACGGTGGGGACGTGGAATTCATCGATTTTCACGAAGGCATCGTGACGGTGCGCAT
This sequence comes from uncultured bacterium, assembly GCA_965371575.1. GTDB lineage: Bacteria > Krumholzibacteriota > Krumholzibacteriia > LZORAL124-64-63 > LZORAL124-64-63 > JAGLCY01. Next base: position 7,852 of record CBDUYZ010000012.1, on the reverse strand, counting down.
GAAGGGCGCCTGCGGCAACTGTCCCATGAGCATGCTCACACTAAAGCAGGGCATCGAGGCCCGCATGAAGGCACGCATCCCGGAAGTCCTGGCTGTCGAACAGATCTGACCGCCGGCTAGAAATCCCCGTCAGTCCGCAGGATCTCGACCCTCACCTTGACAACCCCTTGGGTGATGTAATCCAGCTCGCCGGCCGCCTTGTAGGACAGATCGATGATCCGGCCCTTCACGAACGGGCCCCTGTCATTGATCCTGACGACGGCCTTTTTCCCGTTGGCCAGGTTCGTGACCCGGACCGTGGTGCCGAACGGAAGCGTCTTGTGGGCCGCCGTCATCTTGTTTTCGTCGTAGATTTCCCCGCTGGCGGTTTGACGCCCGTGGAACTTGTGAGCGTAATAGGACGCCTGCCCTTCCTGGACCGAGCCCGGAGCCGAGTCCGGCTCTCCCGACCCGCCGGCACAACCGGACAGGATCAGCCCCGCAGCGATCAAGAGCAGGACAACGCTGCCGCGAAGACCGCGTTCCGGCGTGCGATCTGTCCAACCACGCTCATGGCCGCAACTCCCGGTCTTCCTCGAATTCCTCTTCAGCCACATAGCGACAGGCTCCTTTTGATCATTCCGCCGGTTCAGCGCCCAACTTCAACATGGCACGGCGAAGTTTGGCATGGGCATCGAACTTCAATGTAAAATCTGATTCCCGCCGACCGCCCTTGGCCCGGATGATGCCGGCCAGGGCGGATTTTTCCTCCCGGGACCAGTTTTCAAGTCCGGGCAGAATCAACACCAGTGGCGCCCAGCGCCCCCAGGCCAACTTTTCGCCTGCCTTGAACCGAGCCTGGCTGCGCACCTCGAGCAGACGGGCCGCGTCCCCTCCGCAAACCCTCGGGGCGCGATCCCTACGCGACCCGAACCGAAGCGCCAGATAGGCGGAAATATGGGTTCCAATCGCGCCGAAGGGCAACTGTCCGATGACGTCTCGCCGTGGGGCGCCGAGGTCATAGTACACGTTTTCCGCCGCCAGGCGTTTCAGCACCGCGCGGCTGGAACGGTGTCCCGGGGATTTCCGCATACGGGCCAATTCCTCGTTCATCAGCTTGAGCAGATCCACGTCCCGCGGCTTGAACCCCAGTTTCTGATAAAACCACCAGGCGCCCGAGGCCAGTCCCTCATCGTTGCCTTCTCCGCCCAGTTGGTAGGGAAACAGCGTGAAGGTTTTAGCCCTGAACAGATGGCGCAGCACTGTCAAAAGCCTGGCGAACAGGAACCCGGTCTCCACCCCGCGGAACGTTTCGAAGACGTTGAAGGCCACCTCGACCGACCGGAACAGAGCGCTGATCACTCCGTAGCCCACCGGCACACCGTTGCGGAGCAGCAGGAAACCGTAGACGGTCTCGAACATCAGGCGACGTTCGGGGACCATACCGATCAGGGCGATGGTCAGGCCTTCGCCACAGTGGGCGAGCCGTACGTCGTGCACATCGGCGAAGGCGAAAGCATCCAGATCGCGGCTACGGGTGACCAAGGCCTCCCGACACATATGAAGGATCTCCGCCGATTTCTTCTGCCCCGGCAACCGGATCTCCGGAGAGGAACGTCGCAATTCCACCGCCAGGTCCGGTCGGCCACGGCGAAACGGACTGGTCTGGAAATGCGGAGGATCGACCCGGGTCCAGGCCCGGGTTCGCGAGGGTCCGCCGGGGGCGGGTTCGACCATCATCGGCACGGCCAGATCCTCGTAGAACCGTTCCCGCAGAAAACCGTCCATTTTCAAACGGGCGATCCTGCGGACCAGAAACGACGCGTCGGTCTCATGGGGACCTTTCATCCGATCGATCCATTCACGGACCGTGAAGTCCTGTTCATCCAGGGCCGGCGTTTCGCTGAAGAGGCCCAGGAGAGAAAGAATCTTCTCGATCCCCGCGGCCGGTCCGCAGGCCGGCCAGTCGATCCGCAACCGCTCCGGCCAGCATTCAGCCAGCCAGCTTGCCATCCGGTGGTAGAATTCGTAATGGATCCAAGTTCCAGATATGCCGGTGTCAGCCAGCAATGACCGGTGCTGTCGCAGGTCCGTCCGGCTGTCGAATTCCTCCAGCATGTTCGTGACCTGATCCAGCAGGGCCGGATCATCGGGATGGGCGCGCATGAAGCAAAGCAGTTCATGGAGGCGCACAACCTGAGTCGGGTTGTCCAGACCGGCTCCCGCGAGACCTTCCAGCAGTTCGCATTTGCGGCCGGAATCACCCTCACCGAACCGGTTGCGAAGTTGCGTGAGTTCCTTGAGCAGTGTTGACGGACGGCGGTTCACGTGATCCTCCAGTAAAAATCATCAGCCCCGCCTTACGGCAGGGCTGATGATAAGCGAACAGCCTGCTAGAACTGGAACTGCCGGAAAACGACCAGGGCGGCCCGGTGAAAAGCGTCCGGCATCACGCCGAGCCAGATCACCAGCAGGGCCAGCACGCCCGAAGCGGCCACCGACACAAGTTCGGTGCCGCGGTAGCTCGATTCATCGGGATCCTTCATGTACATCACCACAAGCACGTGCAGGTAGTAGTACACCGAGACCAGGGAATTGATGACACCTATGACGGCCAGGGGAATCAGACCGGCGCGCACGACCGCGGAGAACAGGTAGAACTTCGCCATGAAACCCACGAAGGGGGGAATGCCCGCCAAAGAAAGCAGCGCGATGCCCAGGGTGGCCGCGGCCAGGGGCTGGCTGCGACTCAGTCCGGCGTAACCGTTGATGTCGTAGGCATCCTGCCCCGCCTTGTTGCTCATGACGTTTATGATGCCGAAGGCCGCTAGATTCATCAGCGTGTATCCGACCAGGTAGAAGAGGATGGCACCGCCCGCGGACTCTCCTATCTCCTGGGCCCGCATCATCATGTCGGAACCGCCGGCTGGCGGCGAAATCATGGTCACTACACCCAGCAGCAGGTAGCCCGCATGGGCGACGGCGGACCAGGCCAGCATACGTTTGATGTTGCTCTGGACCAGGGCGACCAGGTTACCCACGCTCATGGTCAGGATGGCCAGGGCCGTCAGCACCGGATACCAGGCGAAGGCCAACTGCGGCTGCATCAGGATGACGAAGCGGACCAGGATGGCAAACCCGGCCGCCTTGATGGCCGTGGCCATGAAACCGGTCACGTAGGTGGGGGCTCCGTCGTAAACATCCGGCGTCCACATGTGGAACGGGACCATCGCCACCTTGAAGCCGAAACCCACCAGCATCAGGGCCGAACCGAGCCCCACGATCAGTACGTCGGGATTCTGGGTCTTCAGGGCGTAGGCAATGTCGGCGAACCCCGTCCCACCGGCGAAACCGTAGATCAGGGCCATGCCCATCAGCAGGAAAGCGGAAGCGAAGCCGCCCAGGGCCAGATACTTGAAACCCGCTTCACTGCTGCGAATGTTTCCCCGCACACCGCCGACCAGGATGTAGGTGGCCAGACTCATCATTTCCAGGCCGAGGAAGATCGTCAGCAGATCGTTGGCGGCCACCAGGATCATCATCCCCAGGATGCTGAACAGCAGCAGAGGATAGAACTCGGGGCGGTAGCGCCCATCCCGGTCGTAGAGCCCGGTGGCGAAGATGGTGGTCATCACCCCGATGCCGGCGAACAGGTAGTTGAAGAACCGGGTGAAGTCGTTGGTGATCATCATGCCGCCCAACAGCTCGCCGTTCGTGCGCTGGCCGACGATCTGCACGATGACGGCACCGACCAGGATGAGCAGGGTCAGGTGCGACAGGTGATCCTTCTTGAGGGTCCGGACGAAGGAATCCACCACCATGACCAGCAAGCCGCCGACCGCCACGATCAGGTATGGCAGCAGGTCCCCCCACTGGCCGCTGATATTCGGTGCGAAAAATTCGTTCATCACTGGCTCTCCGTGTCCCGGACGACAAAGACCGGGAGGTCCTGTCCGGATTCAGTTTCGGCGTGGCGGACATGGTGCGGCGCCGGGTCGAGGGGAGCGTGGATACCGCCGTTCAGCGGCGCAAGCACGCTGGCCACGCTGGCCTCGACCCGGTCCAGGATCAGGCCGGGCTGCACGCCCAGCCAGAACATGAAGATCACGATGGGCAGCAGGACGACGATTTCCCGCAGGCTCAGATCGGGCAGGCCCCTGTTCTTGTCGTTGGCCAACTTGCCCAAGAAGACCCGCTGGTACATCCACAGCATATAGATGGCGCCCAGCACCACCCCGGTCGTGGCCAGAACGACCATCAGCCTGGCGTTGGCGAGCGTCTCGCTGCCGAAGGTCCCGAACAGAACCATGAATTCCCCGATGAACCCGGCCATGCCTGGCAACCCCACGCTGGCCAATGTGGTGATCATGAAGAAGGTCGCATACACGGGCATCACGTGGGCGAGCCCGCCGAATTCGGCTATCTGCCGGGTGTGCCGACGTTCGTAGATCATACCGACCAGAAGGAACAGGGCACCGGTGGACAGGCCGTGGGCAAGCATGGTGAAGATACCGCCGGCCACACCCAGGGGCGTCAGGCTGAACAGGCCCAGCACTACGAAACCCAGGTGGCTGACCGACGAATAGGCCACCAGTTTCTTTACGTCCGGCTGCACCATGGCAACCAGGGCGCCGTAGATGATGCCGATCACCGCCAGGATACTGATGGCCGGGGCGAAGAACTCCACCCCTGCCGGGAATAGGGGCATGGCGAAGCGCAGCATGCCGTAGGTACCCATCTTAAGCAACACGGCGGCCAGGACGACCGAGCCGGCGGTGGGCGCCTCGACGTGTGCGTCGGGCAGCCAGGTATGGAACGGGAACACCGGCACCTTGATGGCGAAGGCCAGGAAGAAGGCGGCGAACAGCCATAGTTGGGCCTGGTGGCTCAGAGTGAGTTCCAGGAAGTCGAAGAGATTCATGCTGCCGGCCTGGAAGAACAGGTACAGGATGCCCACCAGCATGAAGACCGATCCGACCATGGTGAAGATGAAGAATTTCACCGCCGCGTAGATGCGTCGCTGGCCGCCCCAGATGCCGATGATGAAGTACATCGGGATGAGCATGGCTTCCCAGAAGACGTAGAAGAGCAGCATATCCCGCGCAAAGAAGGTGCCCAACATGGCTGCCTGGAGAAACAGCATGAAGCCCATGAACTCCCGCACCCGGTCGGTAACCGCCTTCCAGGTCGACAGGATGATCAACGGCCCCAGGAAGGTGGTCAGCATCACCAGCACCAGGCTGATGCCGTCCATGCCCATGTGGTAGCTGATCTGTCCGTTGAACAGCCAGGCTACCTTCTCGACGAATTGGTCGTCTCCCCGACTGCTGTCAAAATTGAACCACAGGTGCAACGCCAGGGCGAAATCCACCAGGGCAACGACCATGGAGAAGATGCGGGCGTGGGAATCACGTCTGATGATCGTCCACAGCAACACCGAACCGAACAAAGGCAAGAACGTGACCCAAGTCAGGATGTGATCAGTTATCAGCGACAAACCGGCGTCCTCCTAGCCCGAGAAACTGAGGTAAAGGACAAATACCGTGACCCCGACTGTGAACGACCAGGCGTAGAAGCGGACCATTCCGTTCTGGAACAGGCGCAGCATCGAAGCGATGATCGCCACCACGAGGGCGGAACCGTTAACGAGGAGACCGTCGATCAGACCTGAGTCAACGACCTTCCATAAGACATTTTTCGACAACAGGTAAGATGGACGAATTAAAGCACCTTCATAAGCCTCGTCCACATAATACTTGTTGAGCAGGACCTTGTGCGGGAATCCGCCGGCCAGATTCCGTAAAGACGTGGCAATGGAAATCTTCCTCATGTAGACGAAGTAGCCCAGGCCGAGGCCGAGCAGGCCCCAGGCCAGGGACGCGCCGGCCAGGATCCATTCCATCAGGGGATCGTGCGTGACGCCGTGGGCCACCACGCCGTGCGCGCCATGACCGGAGCTGAAGACCGGCTCGAGCCACTGCTCGAACCAGGCACCGCCGCCCATGAAGTGCGGCCAGCCGATCCAGCCGCCGACGACCGACAGCACGGCCAGGATAACCAGGGGCACCGTCATGGTGGCGGGAGATTCGTGGATGTGGCTCTTGACCTGGGCGCTGGCCCGGTTTTCGCCGTAGAAGGTCAGGACAACCAGGCGCATCATGTAGAAGGCTGTCAGGCCGGCCGCAAGGAAGCCGAGGCCCCAGGGGATCAGCCCGCCCAAGTCGCTGCTGAAGGTCTTCCAGAGGATCTCGTCCTTGCTGAAAAACCCGGCCAAGGGAAAGATACCCGCGAGGGCCAGGGTCCCGACCAGGAAGGTCCAGTAGGTGACCGGCAGCTTGTTCTTCAGTCCACCCATGACCCTCATGTCCTGCTCGTTGCTCATGGCGTGGATCACCGAGCCGGAACCGAGGAACAACAGGGCCTTGAAGAAAGCGTGGGTCATGACGTGGAAGACCCCCACGCCAAAGGCCCCCACGCCGCAGGCCAGCATCATGTAGCCCAGCTGGCTGACGGTCGAATAGGCCAGAACCTTCTTGATGTCGTTCTGGGTCAGAGCGATGGTCGCGGCGAAGATCGCCGTCACCACCCCGATGACCGCGACCACTCCCATGGCCGTGGGAGAAAGAACGAACAGGAAATTCATGCGGGCGACCATGTAGACGCCTGCGGTGACCATGGTGGCGGCATGGATCAGGGCGCTGACCGGGGTCGGGCCGGCCATGGCATCGGGTAACCAGATGTACAGGGGAATCTGGGCCGACTTGCCGGTGGCCCCCAGGAACAACAGCAGACAGATCGCCGTGGCGGCGGGCGCCAGGATGCCCGCATGGTGCTGCAGGGTCCGGAAGCTGAACAGCCCTTCCCCGGCGCCCAGGTGGGGCAGCAGGGTAGTGCCGATCAGGAAAATGCCCAGCAGAAAGCCAAAATCACCGATCCGGTTGACGATAAAGGCTTTCTTGCCCGCGGCGGCTTTGGCCTCGTCGTCGAACCAGAAGGCGATCAACAGATAGGAGCACAACCCCACGCCTTCCCAACCCACGAAAAGCATCAGCATGTTCTCACCCAGCACCAGCATCATCATGGCGAAGATGAACAGGTTCATATAAGTGAAGAAGCGGCTGAAGCCTTCGTCATGGGCCATGTAACCCAGCGAGTAGATGTGGATCAGGAGTCCGACCCCGGTCACGACCAGAGCCATCACCCCGCTCAGCGGATCCATGGAGAAACCCAGATCGATCTGCAGGTTGCCGAAGCCGATCCAGGTGGCCACTGTGTCGCTGACGAAGCGTTCGGCGGCCGGCAGCCGGGTCAGGCGCAGGAACACGGTCACCGACAGGACGAAGCTGACGCCCACAGTGCCGCAGGCCAGCAGGCCGGCGATGTTTTTCGGCAACCGGCGGTTCATGATTCCACCGATAACTGCCCCCAGCAGGGGCACCAGAACTATCCACCTCAGCAATGTTTCTGTCGTGTGGCTCTCCACTGTGTTACTCCATCAGGGCTTTGAGGTCATCGACGTTGACTGTGCGGCGGCGGCGGTAGATTTCCACCAGAATGGCCAGACCGATGGCCGCTTCAGCGGCCGCAACCGCGAAATTCATCAGGACGAAAACGTGTCCGTCCGCGTTGGCGTGGAACCGGCTGTAGGCCGCGAACACGATGTTCACCGAACTGAGCATCAGCTCGATGCACATCAGCATCACGATGGCGTTACGCCGGATGATGAACCCGACCATCCCGGTCAGAAACACCGTCATGGCCAGCAGGAGGTAATGGGTCAGGGTTATTTCCACGGCAGTTTCCTTTCATCCTTACCCAGGGCCAGGGCGCCGATGATGGCGACCAGCAGGACGATGGAAATCAATTCGAATGC
>CBDUYZ010000011.1:0-21223 GCA_965371575.1 uncultured bacterium | reverse complement strand
CGGCTGCCGCCGAAGGTATTTGGCACCCGGAAGTGATTGCTGTATTTGCCTTTATCCATTCCCAGGCGGGGCAACAGATTGACTCTATAGCCTGCATCGAACAACAGGTTCTGAAAGCCCAACTCGTTGATGCACCGGCCATAGTAGGCACTTGGGCTCTCTTTGCCGTCATAAATTTCAGACGCAAAAATCGCGGGTATGGCGAACGAGGTATGTGCAGCGACCCCCAGGTTGTCCTGGTAAAGAATGAAACCGTCCAGCTTGTCGCCGAGGTTTTCCTCGGCAACCAGCTCCTCGAATACGTCGGTCTGAAAAGCGTCCAGCAGCACATGAACGACATTCCGGTTTTGAGAATACTGGTAAATTTCAGCCGTTGGCGTATCGGCGAAACTTCCTGCCCGGTGCCAGAACCCGTCTTCGTTGCCCAGCGAGGAGATCATCAGAAATGCGCACTGCAATCCGACCAGCAGCAGACAGATGGACCGCGCATGTCTGTATAGCAATCGGGGGCGGGCCAGGGCCCAGGCCAAAGCACCGGCCCACAGCCCAAGTTCCAGCCAACCTTTCGACTGATGTTGGTCCCACTGCACTCCGCCACCGTCAAAAACACCGTAGTTCCAGACCAGAAGATTGCCCTGAACGTATAGCAGCAGCCCGACCATGGTTAAAAACGAGATGGACCGGGAATAGGTTCGGCCAGGCAGCAACCCGGGCAGAATCCAGCCAACGGCGAGCAAAACCACGGAGGCCGGCAGAACGAAAGGCAGCAGATCCAACAGACCGTGATCAAACTCCGCCTGATTGCCACGGTACACGTTCCAGACGGAGATCAGTCCGACTTGAAGGCCCAGCAACAGCGCGGGAAAAAACAGTTCCGCAAAGCGGGCCTTCTCGCCCTTCTCGGCCTTCGTTTTCCGCCTGTCCCGCTTCTTGACCATATCTGTCGGCCCTCTACTCACTTGCAGCTGGAAATTGCGCTCCTGTGCGGACAGTTTTCAGCCTATCCTAGCACACTTATGTCCCAACGCTTGATACATTGATCTTGTTGCCGGGGGAACCCTGAGCGGAGAGGGGAAAGTGACAATGAGGACCCAAGGATGATAGAAATCAGTCGCCAGGCGAGCTAAAGGAAGGCAAACTAGGCGGCTGGATTTCCTATCGGTCATCCGTGGACGAAGAACTGTCCGTTGAAGATTCTCTCGAGCAGCAAGTAGGACCCATGAATCAAATCGACCCTCCTGCGCCAAGCGTTCCGTCCAGGGCCGCGGCCGTTTTCAGCTCGATTCGCGCCCCTTTCCTGACCCTGCCCCCGGTCTGCGTATTGACGGGCTTGGCCAGCTCTTACTGGACCGGACAACCGCTGAACATCGGGCACCTGCTTCTGGTCCTGCTCGGGGCACTGAGCGCGCACATCGCGGTCAATGCCTTGAACGAGTACCACGACTTCCGCAGCGGCCTGGATTTCCAGACCCGACGCACACCCTTCAGCGGCGGCAGCGGTTCACTGCCGGCCCAGCCCGGGGCCAGCCGGTTGGTACTGACCGTCGGGTTGTCCGCGATGGCCCTGACGGCGGGTATCGGGGTATTCTTTCTGATGCGGCACGGCCCGGCCATCCTGCCCCTCGGCATCGCGGGCCTGGTGATCATCGGCATCTACACCACCGTCATGACCCGGTCTGCCTTCTGGTGTCTGGTCGCTCCGGGCCTGGGCTTCGGGCCATTCATGGTGATCGGCACGCACCTGGCCTTGGGCGGACACTGGTCCCCGACTCCGGTATTCGCCTCTCTGGTGCTCTTCTTCCTGATCAGCAACCTGTTGCTGATAAACCAATTTCCTGACCTCGAGGCCGACCGGCAGGCGGGCCGCCGGCACCTGATCATCGTTCACGGCGTGTCGGCCGGAGTTCGGGTCTACTGCCTGTTCCTGATCCTGACCTACGTTTCGGTGATCGTCGGTGTGGCCCTGGGTTATCTGCCGGCCTGGAGCCTGCTGGGCCTGCTCACCATTCCTCTGGCCATTCGTGTCTGCGGCGGTTTGCGGAAGTATGCCGAGGACATCCCGCAGCTGGTTCCCTTCCTGGGCCAGAACGTGTTGCTTTCCCAGGTGACGCCCGTCCTGGTGGCGGTGGGAATGTTCATAGGCTGATCCGGCAAGCTGTACGCCGCTTCCCGGCGGCTCATCCGTTATTTCACACACCAGAACGTCCGCACATGATGCGGTCGTTTGGGAAAGACCGGAAAATCCAAGGGCGGGCGCAGGTCCGTGACCGTCTTGAAATGCTCTTCCAACGCGCTGCGATAAAATGCGTGGTTGCCCGCACGGTGGTTGTTGGCGAAGACCGCGATGCCGTCCGAACCCAGCAGGCCCGATGCCTGGGCGGCCAGGCGCGGCCACTCGGTTTCGAGTGAAAACTTTCCGCCGTCCTTGGCCGAGGCGAATACCGGCGGGTCGCAGATCACCAGGTCCAGCGGCCGGAACTCCTCGGGTTTCGATTCTCGACGACGTTCCTGACGCAGCAGCCATTTGCGGGCATCCTCCTGGATGAACTTGCCGCGCCCCCCTTCAGTCAGCCCATTCAAGGCGAAGTTGGTTTTGCCCGTGTTCAGGCCGGCCCGTGCGGTATCCACTGAAAATGCGACCTCCGCTGCGGCCGCGACCGCGGCCACCGAAAACGCACAGGTGAAGGCGAAGAGATTGGCCAGCCTCCTGCCGGCCGCAACCAGGGCCAGACGGCGCCGGGTGTCGCGCTGGTCGAGAAACAGTCCGATATGCTGGGTCTTCGTCAGACTGACTTCGTACCGCAGCCCGTGTTCACTGACCGTGAAGAAATCCGGGGGCGTCTCGCCGATGACCCGGGTCTCGACGACCAGGGTGCGTTGGTGGGGATTTCGCCGGTGTGTGCGTATGACCCCGCCCCGGCAACCGTGGGCGTCGGTAACCTCGTCGAGCACCGGGTGCAGGAGCTTCGTCAGTTTTTCCTCGGAAGAAGTCTCATCGAACCAGGTGGCGTTGAACCAGTCGCCATAGACATCGATCGCGGCGGGCAGGCCGGCGATCTCATCCCGGTGGACGACGCGGAAGGCATCGGTGACCGCCAGCGGCCAGGCGCCGCGGCGATCCCGGCAGGTCGCGAAAGCGGATTCGTCACCAGAGGCCAGGGAAGTGAAAGAAGCGGGCGCCGGGGCGCAAAGGAGACTATCGATTTCCGGCCAACGCACCTCGGTGCAGTGCAGCATCAGGCGGGAATATTTCGCGCCGCCGTATTCCTCGTCGCCCAGGACTGGTATGCCGCCGGCGGCCGCGTGCCGGCGGATCTGGTGACGGCGTCCGTGGGCGATTTCGGCACGGTAAAGGACCAGTCCCCCCCGGGGAGTCTTGGCCAGACGCTGGAACTTGGTGACGGCCGGTTTGCCGTCAAGCGCATCGTCCCGTGTCCAGGTTTCACCGGGACCTTCCGCAAGCGAATCGCTCGCCGAGTAGAACTCGTAGATCTTGACCGCCGCTCCGGACTCGTGGATCTCTGCCGCACGAACCGAAGCGCCGGCATCCAGGGCCAGCAGAAGAACCCCGCTGGTCCCGCGGTCCAGTCGAGACACCACGTGGGCCTTCAACCCCAGATGAAGCTCGAGCCACTCGACGGCGCCCAGTTCACCCGGTTTGCCGGCGTGGGTCGCCATGCCGGCGGGCTTGTCGACAACCAGCCAGTTGTTGCCCTGGTGGATGATCACGATCCACCGCCCAGATGACGGTCCAGCACGGCAACCAGTTCCCCGTCGAGGGCGCGGCCCCGGTTGCGGCCGTAGAACAGGTGCAACTTCTCGAGCTTGGCGGGTTTTTCCAGGCCCTCGGCAGTGGCGGCATCGAACACGGCCTGGGCTGCGGCGGGCCGGGGACCCCAGCGGAACAACTCGCGGTCCTCGGCGTCGAAGGCGACCAGCAGGGGAATGCTGCGCTTGCCGTTGGTCAGGTAGCGGTCCATGATCTCGGGATTGTCGTCCCGCAACATGTAACGGATGGTAAGGTGCGGATTACTTTCGGCCAGGATCTCCAGACATGGCATGCACTGGGCCGAATCACCGCACCAGGGCTCGGTCAGCGCCATCCAGAGCTGGGGACGATTGATGCGGGCGAGCAGGGCCGCCAGCTTCCCTGACGGACGCCAATGACGCCGGATGCGCCCGACCCGGTGCAGGTTGAGCTTGGCGAATTCGGAGCGTTCGGCTTCCAGACCCTCCAGGTCGGCCGGATCAAGGGCCGCCCGCTGTTCCATGACTTCCATATAGGCTGACGGGGTCAGGCCGGAATCGGGGATTTGTCCGACAAATTCAGCGTTCAAGAGGAACCTCCATTCACAATTCAGACTATCAGGCCATCTGCTGGTTGTCGCAAACGAAAAGGGAACGTAGAGTTTCGCATCATGAAAACGTTGCAGCCAATTCTCACTCGGGTCCGGGGTCTCGCGGCGATCCTGTGTCTTGTCGCGCTGGCCGGCTGCGGCGTGAAGACGGGTTACGCACCCCCGCTGGTGACGGCCCACGGGGGCGCGTTTTTTGTGCCGGCCCCGGCGCCGGCGCCGGGCGACAGCATCACAGTGGTGTCATGGAACATCCAGTACGGCGAGGATGTGGAGATGGCTGTCGGGGAGATCCGCGCCAATCCGCAACTGGCGGCCGCCGACATCATCCTGCTGCAGGAAATGGGCCCGGACGGCGTCCGGCACATGGCCGAGGAGCTGGGCATGCAGCACGTCTATGGCGCGGCAGCCGTGCATCCCCACCACAAGAAACTGTTCGGCAACGCGGTGCTGTCGAGATGGCCCATCATCGACGACCAGGTGCTCATTCTGCCCCATGAAACCCTGCTGACTGGTCACCGCCGCATAGCCGTGGCCGCGGACATCGATCTGGGCGGTCGGACGGTACGGGCCATCAGCATCCACACCGCGACCGTGGTGATGGACCAGGACAAGAGGATCGAGCAGGCGGAAGCAGTTCGTGACAGTTTGGGCGGTTTCGACGGGCCGGTGATCATCGGCGGGGATTTCAACACCGTCAGCGAATACGAGGTGACTTTGCTGCGCCAGGTCATGCGGCGCCTGCGCCTGAAGACGGTGCGTTTGCCAGCAGGTCCGACCATCGCCAACAAGTACAAGAAACTGCCCGGCTCGGTGCCGGTGCTGGATCACTTCTTCTGCAGGGAATTCGCGCCTGGTTCGCGGGGGGTTGTCCGGGAGACGCTGGCCAGTGACCACTATCCGATCTGGGCGGTGCTGGCCGTGCCGCCACCTGAAAATGCGGTCGAAAAGGAAAATCGCCAGTAAACAGGATCACCGTCTTCCCCTATATTGAAAAGGGGACCCAACCATCAATTCCTTCAGCCGGTCGTGCAGATGAATCACCATGGCAGCTTTCCACCCCCATTCCTCCTGAACCAGTGGCAGGTCCGTCCCGCCTTGAACCGAATCAGCGGACCGGATGGCGACAACCAGATCGAGCCTCGTGTCATGCGAGTGTTGCTGGTCCTGGCCGAGCGGCCGGGTGAGGTGGTCACCCGCCTGCGCCTGCTGGACGAGGTGTGGGGAGATACCGTGGTCGGTGAGGAGATCCTGACCCGTGCCGTCTCCGAACTGCGCCGGGTGTTCGGCGACAGCGCCCGCAAGCCCTGCTACATCGAGACGATTCGCCACCACGGTTACCGCCTGATCGCCGAGGTCCGGCCGGATGCTGCTGGGCCCGTGCCGCCGCCGGTGGAGCCGATCCGCAGCCGAACTGAACCAGGTCCCGCAACATCACCGCTCTGGGCGGCGAACAACGGCAAGAGGACCTGGATCCGGTTCTTCCTCATCGCGGCTGCGTTGGTTCTTCTGGCGGTGCTGGGGCCGAGGCTTTTGGACACCGGCTCCCCGGAGGAATTCTCCCTCGGCTCCAGTGGGCCGCCCGCTGCGGTTCCCTTGACGAGTTATCCCGGCCGGGAGCGGTTTCCGGCCCTCTCACCCGACGGCACCCGCGTGGCGTTTGTCTGGGCAGGTCTCGACGGCGACAATATCGACATCTACATCAAGCAGCGGAATTCGGAATCCACCCTGCGGCTGACCGACGATCCCGGCTGGGCGGCCTGGCCCGCCTGGTCTCCCGACGGTCAGACCGTGGCCTACGTTCAGGGGACGGATTCTTTGAACGTGATCTGCCTGGTCCCGTCTCTGGGCGGAACGGTGCGACCGGTGCACGACGTGGCCGGCTGGGTCGAGGGACTGGACTGGTCCCCGGATGGAACGCGGCTGGTTTTTTCGGCGCAGACCTCGGACACGACGACTCACCGGCTGTTCACCCTGATGATCGACGACTTCGAGGTTGATCCGGTCGATCTGGACCGACCCGATCCCGCCGGCGATTTCCAGCCCCGTTTTTCACCCGACGGCCAAACCCTGGCCTGGATCGGGTTGGATCAGACCGGGCACAACGGGCTTTTCATCGCCCCGGCCGCCGGGGGGACCGCCACTCCGGTGATCATGGGCATGGCCGCCCTGCAGGGCCTGGCCTGGAGCCCGGATGGCAGATCCCTCGTCTACGCCGCCGCTCCCCAGGGCAGGTTCGACCTGTGGCGCGTGGCTGTCGAGGGCGGTCAACCTCAATGGATTCCCACGCCCGGCGATTTCGCCTGGAACCCCACCATCGCCCGGCAGACCGGTGATCTGGTCTACGAAGAGGTCCGGGCCGACCAGGATCTGTGGCGGATCAGGATCGTGGGCCGGGATCCCTGGCGCCTGGAAACCGAACCATTCATCAAGTCCACACGCTGGGAATTCGAGGCTGATTTCAATCCTGACGGCAGCCGGGTCGTGTTCGTGTCCGCCCGGTCCGGCAAACCCGAATTGTGGCTGAGTGATCGGGAAGGCAACAACCTGCGGCGGTTGACCTCGCTGGGCGCCGCGATGGTCAGCAATCCCCGCTGGTCTCCGGCGGGAGACCGGGTCGCCTTCAACGCCGTGGTGGAAAGCCGGTCCACCGTCATGGTGATCCAGGTGCGCGGGGGCGAACCCCGCACGGTGACCGATGCGGAGGGCCCGGAGGTTTTTTCCAACTGGTGCGTGAACGGGGAACATCTGCTGGTCAGCGCGGACCGGGGGGCAGGGTGGCAAATCTACCGGCAGGATCAGGCGGGGCGACTGGGGACCAGGTTGACGACCACCGGCGGACTGGCGGCCATGGAATCCCCCTCCGGACAAGAGCTGTATTTCACGCGCCCCGGCCGTCCGGGGCTCTGGCGCACGGCCCTGAAGGGAGAAAAGGCCGCCGCTGAGCCCGAGCTGATCATTCCGGAACTGAGACACCAGGATCACCGGAACTGGCGTCTGGTAGGCGACGGAAGCACGGTGGAGCGTATCGCCTGGGTCATGCGGGTTCAGGACAGCGCTTTTCTCATGTTCCATCACCTGGCGACGGGAGAATCGTTCTTCCTGAGCGAATTGCCGGGCCTGGCTGGCTCCGGGCTGGCCCTGTCGCCCGGCGGCGATGAGATCATCTACGCCCGGACGGACAACATGGCCGGCGATCTAATGCTGGTGGAAGGTAAACTACCCTGATTCCGGATTTTCACCCGGGTTTTCCAGATTTTTTCTTATTCCGCAATTCATTGCCAATAAACAAGTTGATATTGCATCAGCAATCCCTCAGGTAACCTTCAGTTGTCCCTCAGGCGCGGTCCGGGAAAAAATCGTTTTCTCACCCACGTGAGCAGCTGGCGCACCCCGTCGGCAAGGTCACAAGACGGGAGGCCAAGCAGGTCGCGTTTCATTTCGTCTGTTTGGAATGGGATTCTTAAATCACCTGGTCACCATCAGGATCCCATGGAAGGAATGAAACTGCCCACGGCAGGATCGTGATTCGGGAAACATGCCCCCCTGGAAACCGATTCGCAGTGAAGGCGGTAGCGATCTGGGCCTCCTGTTTTAAAACAAGTATTCCCCAGCCGGTTACGGTCTGGACCGACCAAACCGATCCCCCTCGTGTTTGCCCAGAAAACCGGCTGGTGACAAAAAGGCCCGGGCCGAGAGCCTGGGCCTTTTTTTGCCATGATCCGTCGATTGTAAACTCAGCCGAGATACTCGGCCAGCACCTGCCCACGGTAACAATCACGGATCTTGGCGAAGGCGCGGTTCCTGATCTGTCGGACCCGTTCCCGGGACAACTCGATGGATAGGCCGATCGCCTCCAGGGACTGGTGGGAATGGGTTCCCAGACCATAATACCGCTGGATGATGAGGCGCTCCCGCTCATTCAGCTGACTCAGGGCTAGATCCAGCTCCTGATTGAGGGCTTGGTGTTCAAACCCATCGGACTGAAGTATCTCATCGGGGTTGCTGATGGTTTCGGCCAGGGAAGGACTGTCTTCGTGCGGCGATTCGTCGATGCAGATGTTGGGCCGCCCGGTCGCCCTGATCCGCACCACCTTGCGAATAGAGATATCGACCAGTTCAGAGAGCTCTTCGTCCAGGACCACGCCCATCTTCTGTTGTTCCAGCTCACGCTCGGCCTTGTTCATCCGGATAGCTTCCCGGACTCGGTTCGCGGGCAGGCGCACGGTCCGGGTCTGGTCCTGCAAAGCGGTCTGGATCGTCTGCCGGATCCACCAAACGGCGTAGGTGACGAATCGAAACTCCCGCCTCTCGTCAAACCGTTTGGCCGCGGTAATCAATCCCACGTTGCCCTCGGCTATGAGATCCATGTAGCTCAATCCGCGATTCAGATACTTCTTCGCCACGCTGACAACGAAACGCAGATTGGCGTTCACCAGCTGATCAAGGGCCTCGGTGTCGCCGGCGCGGGTTTTCCGGGCCAGATCACCCTCCTGCTCGCGCGTCAACAGATCGTACCTGGCGATCATGCCCAAGTAGTGTTTGAGCGCTTGGTCATTGCGCCGATCGATGTTCTGTTCCACCTCGTACATGACACTCTCCCTCGAATATGCGGCCTGGTCGGCCTTCAACCGGAAGATTCCGGGTTGTTTGCTGCATGGAGTGAGTGGCGCGGACGGTGGAATAATTACAGATTTTTTTTGTGTCGCTGAAAATCGTGTTTTAACCCGGATTATTCTGCTCGCTACGCTCCTAGCGCTAAAGCGATGACATGAATCACCGTAGCGAGCAGAATAATCCGGGTTACGGAAAAGGGCCTCTACAAAAGTACAACCTGATTTATTAAAAGAGTTTAACTGCGGTCAGATCACCGGTTCTGGGCTCCTTCGGCCCCGCCCTCCAGGAAGAAATAGTCATCGTACCGGTGTTTCTGGAGATTGAACTGGAGGCGCTGGAGCTCATGACCTGATTCGTCGAAGATCAACAACGTCTTGTCCTGATGGGCCTTGCGTGCGACGAAATTGGGCAGGAAGATTTCCAGCGGGATGGGACGCACTTTTGTCAGTCCGGGAGGATCGCCCGCCGGCAGGAAGCCGCTCCGTACGTCGATGATCATGACGTCTTCGCGTACGGCGAGGGCCCGAAAATAGGACCAGGCCAGCAGGCGGCCCTCGAAATCATCCCTGTCGATGGCAAAAGTCTCCGCACTCGCCGGTGAGACCTCTCCCGGGGACATATTTCCGCCGGCGGGCAGCACCGCGAAGGCGGCGAGAAGGAGAATTACCGCCGAAAAGGCGATATTGGCGCATCGATGGGTCACCGGGGCTCCTCATTGTCGGATATCCGGGTTTGTGACCAGTAATTTCCTTCCCGTATTTATCGGCACGGGCCTGCTTTTCCTGAAGGTTGCGTTGTGCCTCTGAAATTGTGTCTGGCCCGTTTAGACAGGGCGAATGCTTCGAGGCCGCTTAATTATTTAATGAATGGTTCTTTTGGTAGGTAATTTTAGCCCAGAAAGGAGGCCAAACATCAAATCTGGGCGCCCCCCGAAGGCACTTCGTAACATGCCACCTGACTCCAACGGACCAGACACAATTTCAGAGGCACAACTATGAGGTTGCAATTTTGAAAACTAAATATATACTACTTCCGTAGGAATTGTTCTAAATCCAACGGACCAAGGGGGGGGCGATCCCCTGATTTTCCACCCGGCCGGGTCTGTCGGGCTCAAGAAAGGATGATAGACATGAAGCGATTCACTTACGCCATGGTGATGGCCGTGGCCCTGGTCGTGATGGTTTCCTCCTTCGCCGTGGCCGGAGTACCGGAATGCGAGGCCGCCGCCAAGAAAGCCAGCCTGGACAAGTGCTGTATCGAGTCGGCCAAGGCCGGCAAGGGCTGCTGCGGCCAGGACGCCGACGCCGTCAAGGCCGCTTACGCCAGCTACCAGGAAGGCTGCGCCAACAAGGTCGCCTGTGAAGCTGCGGCCGCCGATATGGGCAAGTGCTGCGTCGCCGCAGTAGGGGCCGGCAAGGGGTGCTGCGGCAAGGATGCCGACGTGTTGAAGGCCGACTACGAGAAGAAGGTCGCCTATCACAGGGCCTCCGCCGATGTGAAGGCCGACATGCACACGTGCTGCGCGGGTGCCTTGGACGCAGGCAAGGGTTGCTGCGGCATGGATGCTGCCGAACTGAAGGCCGACTACGACAAGAAGGTCGAAGTCAAGTCCAAGAAGGTTGCTTCCGGTTAGGGCGAGACCGGGAGCGGCAACTCCTGTAATGGGAGTAGGGTGCGGGTGCCTCATGGCATCCGCGCTTTTTTTACCAGGGGGATGTCACCACCTGCCCGCGTCTGCGTATACTTGTGCGACCAGATACTCGATCAGCAGCTGATATTTGCCCGGGCATTCCGGACATCGAGGAAAGCTCTTTGGATCTTAAAAGAAGATTGCGCGACGGACGCCACGGCCTATGGCTGCGGCTGGCCAGGCGAGGCAACGAGGACGCCTTCAGACGCCTGTACGGGGAGCTGTACGATCCGGTGGCGGGCTACATAGCCGTCCGGACAAGGAGCGTCCACGACGCCGAAGACCTGACCGGCGCCGTGTTCCACAGGTTCCTGGAACGTCTCGACCGGTTCGAGACGGGCAGGGGATCGGTCATGACCTGGATCCTCACCATGGCCCGCAACGCGGTCATCGATCACCACCGGCGGCTGGACGCCCACGGCTCGGCGCGGGGGCGAACCCAACCGGTGGAGGAATTGGCCGAGGTGCTGGCCGCAGATCAACGGGACCCCCTGGGGACGCTGATCCGCAACGAGGACCTGCGGCTGGTCGGGCGGTTGCTGCGACACGAGCCGGACGAGGTCCGGGAGATGTTCGCCCTGCGCTTCGGCCAGGGGCTGCGCGTGCGGGAGGTGGCCGCGGTCATGAACCTGGGCGAGGCCGCGGTCAAGCAGCGTTTCGCGCGCACCTTGAGAAAGATCCGGCAGGAGTTGCTGGCGGAAGAACCGGAACCGAAAGGAGGACCGGAATGCATGATCGCAGACTGAACGACGACCTCGGGCGACTTCATGAACCGGATACAGCCAACAGGCCGCGGCCGGAACACCGGCGTGATCTGGAAAGGCACCTCGTTTACCGGTACCGTACTGCACAATCCCGCAAACGGAGGTGGCTTGTCATGCTCAATCCCTGGAACCGCGCTGGACGTTTTGCCCTTGTCGGCCTGGCCCTGATCATTCTCGGCGTCGGAGCCTGCTCCACGTCGACCACGACGGAAGTCGATCTGGGCAAGAAGATGACCATAGGATTTTCCGCCAAGGCCGACGCGGACATGATCTCGATCGACACCGGCCTGTCCAATTTCCTGGCTTCCCAGCCGGGGATCGAAAACGTATCGGTCAGCATCAGCGAAACGGTGGACGGACCGAAGATCATCGAGGTATTGGCCTGGGGCCAGGATCTGGACGGGGACGACCTGGTCGCAGAGTTGCGCAGGCAGGTGCCCGAGCTCCAGGACGCGGACATCTCGTTCGAGACCCTGGGCGGCACCATCGAGGAGAGTCTGGCCACCAAGCTGAAACGCGAAATATTCCAGCTGGAGGTCGACGGAGCCACCGAAGAGGAGATCAGGGTCCAGATCCTGGCGCAGCTGGCCGAGCAGGGCGTGGACGAGGGCGATGCCGTGGTCGAGGTCCAGATGAAGGACGGCACGACGGAGATCAGGATTGAAGTTACCGAGGAAGTGGAGGACTGACGGATTCATCCTCCGCCGGCTCGCGAAACGCCCCCCGTGCCCTTGAGGTGCGGGGGGTGTTCCTGTAGAATGGGTCGAAATGAGTACCGATGGGAATCCTCAAACCGACGGGATGAAACCATGCGCCTCACCTTCCACGGAGCCGCCCGCACCGTCACCGGCAGCCGCCACCTGCTCGAAGCCGGCGGTCAACGTGTCCTCGTAGACTGCGGCATGTTCCAGGGTCTGAAAAAACTGCGCCTGCTGAACTGGGAAGACCCGGGCTTCGAGCCCGGCTTCCTGGACCACGTGGTGTTGACCCACGCCCACATCGACCACACGGGTTACGTGCCGCGCCTGATGCAGTACGGCTTCCAGGGCGGCATCCACTGCACGCCGGCCACTGCGGAGCTGGTCGAACTGATGCTCATGGATTCGGCCCACATCCAGGAGGAAGACGCGGCGTACGCCAACAAGAAGGGCTTTTCCAAGCATCGTCCGGCAGAGCCGCTGTATACGTCGGTTCATGCCTTGCAGTCGCTCAAGCTTCTGCAGCCCTCGAAATACAATCGCTGGGTCAAGCTGTCATCCCGCCTCAGGTTCCGTCTGATCAACTCCGGGCACATCCTGGGGGCGGCCTTCGTGGAGTTCCGCATCACCGAGGACATGCGGAACAGTGTCCATCCCGGCGAGATCACCGTAGTCTTCAGCGGCGATGTGGGGCGTTACGATGTTCCACTGCACAGTGACCCCGAACCACTGCCCGAATGCGACGTGTTGATCGTGGAATCGACATACGGCAAGCGGCGTCACGAGACCAAGCCGGTGCTGGATCAGATCCGTGCGGAGTTCAAGCGCACCATCCACAAGAGGGGCGTGGTGCTGATGCCGAGTTTCGCGGTCGGTCGGACGCAGCTGGTGACGCTGATCCTGCGCGACCTGATGATCGGCGGCGACCTGGAAGAGGTTCCCATCCACATCGACAGTCCCATGGCGATAGATGCGACAGCCATCTATTCGCGCCACCTGTACGACTGCAACCTGGACCGGGAGATCACCCTGGATGGACGCAACCGGTTGTTCCCCTTCAAGGTCAATCTTCACCGCACGGTTCATGAATCAAAGCAGCTCAACAACATGGATGGGCCGCGGGTGATCGTCGCGGCAAGCGGCATGATGACCGCCGGTCGCATCATCCACCACCTGGTACGCCGGCTCCCCGATCATCACAATCTTGTGTTGTTGACCGGATACCAGGCGGCCGGTACGCGGGGGCGGGCGCTGCAGGAAGGCGCGTCATCGCTGCGGATGCACGGTCAGAATATCGATGTGGGCGCCCATGTGGCCACCATCCAGGGCTTGAGCAGCCACGGCGACGGGGACGAGATCCTGCGCTGGATCGACACGGCCGCCAGGAAGCCGAGCAGGGTTTTCGTGGTGCATGGAGAGGAGAAGTCGGCCGAGGCGATGGCCGGCCGGATCAAAGAGCGCTACAGCGCCCAGGTCACCGTCCCGAGCCTGAAGGACAGTTTCGAGATCTAACCGGCTTCCACAATGTGAACATGGATTAGGGTCTTGAAGAGCCAAGACCCTAATCCATGTTCACATCGTGGTAGGCATCCTTGAGTTCGAACCGGGACGTCCCGCGCTCCTTGGATGGATCGCCCTGGTAACCGAGGGCGCGCCAGTTCATCCGGTTGCCGCTGCCGCTGTCGTGGCAAGCCACGCATTTGAGAGACATTTCCAGGGGGGCGACCATGTGGTTGATCTTCCACCAGGACTCCGTCCTGGCGAAGCCGTATTCACCGCTGAATTCGAGGTCCACCGAATGCATGCCCTGGGCGATGGCGTCGCTCCAGTCGAAGCCGTTTTCCCAGAGGCCGGTCGGGCCATGGAGCTTGGTAATGACCAGGATCCGCTTCTGCTTGTCGTAGGCCTGCTTGCCGCGCACGACCTTGAAGGGATAGATCTTGGACTTGGGATCCTGTCGTGTGCCCTGGGGCTTGTTCAGGTGCGTGACCTGGTCGGGGCTCATGGCGGCGCCGAGCAGATACTGGGTGCTTTTGCCGTTGTACCAGAGATAGGTGGGCTTCAGGTTCTTTTCCCACCGGAAGGCGCCCCTCTTGTTGTCGAAAGTGTCCTTCCCGTACTGATCCTTCACGTTCTTGGCGTTGGAACCGGCGGCGGACCAGTCCCACCAGGTCATGGTGGGGAACTGGCGGGCGATGGCGGGAATGTGGCAGGTTTGACAGGCGATCGACTTGCCGTGCCAGTTCAGGATCCGCTTCTCATGCACGTCATCGCCATGACAGCCGGTGCATTCCAGATGATTGCGACCGCCGGGCGAATCGAACATGGAGATGCCGGTGATGTCGTGGTCGGTGGTTTCATGGCATTCGATGCAGTCGAAATCCTGGCCGTCCTTGCTCATGTGCACGTCCAGCTCGCGGGAAGGCTTGACCAGGGACTGATCCAGGTCGCCATGCTTGGTGTTGTTGCCCACGCCGCCGGAGAAGTGGCAGGTCCCGCAGGTACGTCGGCTGGCCTTGCCCACACTGCGCGCAATGCCCGCCAGGTCCAAGGGCTCCCAGATCTTGCCCTCCCACTCCCGGTTCTCGTAGGCCGGGTGGCCGGCGCCGGAGGGGAACTTTCTGTACAGGCCGGTCTGATCGTGACAGACCAGGCAGTCGATGTTTTCCGGATTCGAAAAATCGAAAGTATCGTCTTCCCATCCGTAACCGGCGTGGCAACTCGTGCACGCCGCCCAGTTCGAACTGATGGCGACGCAGAAGTTGTTCATGGTGTTTTTCTTGCCGAGCGCGATCTCACCCTTGCCGATGACGTCCTGCATTGACAACCAGGTCCAGTGTGAGGTCTTCATGAAGTCATGGGCCTCATCCTCGTGGCATTCCAGGCAGACCATGGTCACGCTGGGACCGGTGGTGAAAGGCCCCACGATATCCTGGTGATCCTCGATAACCTCGAGCGCCGCGGCGGGAAGGACCCGCAAAAGCAAAAAGGCCAGGAAGAGCAATGAAAACCTGGTTTTGGAACGCATGGGCATTGCCTCCAAGGGAGAGTCGTATGAGCTTGAAATCCACTGAAAAAATGGGAGGTCAGGGGTTGACCCGTACTCCGTTCCTCAGGCTGTGGAAAACCCTAGTAAAGGGATTCCCTGTTTCAAAGGAAAATAATAACAAAACCCCGGCAGGCTCGACCATCGATCAGGCGCCGAAGAAATTGGTCGATCCCAGGTGATCGGCGTCTTCCCCGTAGGAAACGACGTCCTCGCCGTCGAAGATGAAAGTGGCGAACTTGCCGTAGATCCGGCTGAATTCCGCCCGCCGGGGTTCGCGGCCCGGGGTGGGCATCAGTATCTCGGCGAGCTGGCTGTTGGACCGGGACGTCAGGTCGGCCGAGCAGACGGGGCAGGAGAACTTGATCTTGTCACCCGGCGAGAGATCCTTCTCGACGGACTTGTCGCAGATGTACTTGAAATTCCCGGGCTGGGGGCTGAGCAGGATCATGCCCTTTTTCTTCTTGTAGCTGATGACCAACAGGATTTTCACGCTGGGATTCAGGACCGCCTGGCAGTGGGGGCACGTGAAGACGTTTTTCATGATCCAGCCTCTGTGTTCCGGTCAAGATTGTTCAGTCACTCCCGGGAACGCTCTCGGTTTCAATTTTCTTCTCTCCGCCGGAGAGAAGCACCCATCCGCAGACGGCCCCGAACAGGACCATCAAGACGGGACTTGAAGTGAGGCTTCAGCCGCCGCCATGGCAGGCGAGCCATTTGTGAATACCGAACCCGCCGGCAACGCCCAGTACGGGTCCGGCCAGGTTCCGGGCAAGTGTCCATTTCATCAGTTGATTCCCCCGTATGTCATTCGTGGGTGCTTCGGACCGGTCCAACCTGCCATTATTATCCCGAACTTGAGGCCGATATGCAAGAGGACGATGGACCGAAAGCCCGCCGGACTGTAGGTTTTTTCGGAATCTGTACACCAATGGGAACGGTATGAACAAATTATGAAGATGCTTCCGCTGCTTAATCTTGGCGGCCTCGGCGGCATATTGATGATCCTGGCGTTCGGGTGCGGCGCCGGGGAAGACCACGGGTCCCTTGCCCGCGCCGTTGAACGCGCCGAATCCGCGCCGCGCGTCATGTCTGTGGAGCGGGAAGACCGGTTGCTCGCGGAGGAAAGGGACCTTCCGACCGCCGCGAGGATCGGGCGGTGGGCCCGACGCTACCTGGCAGCGGACGGGGTTGAATACCTGTTCGGTCTGCGTGAGGGAGGGTACGTGGCCGAGGGCGATCTGGTCCGCGACGACCGGCATGACTGCGTCAGCCTGATGTACCGGGTGACCGAGTTGGCCAGGGCTGACGATCACCGGGACGCCGTAGTCTGGGCCCTGCGTACGCGATTCGCCGGTGCGCCCCTGGATTCCGTGGTGGATGACCAGGGGCGAGTGGACTACGACCGTCCCGAACACCTGGATTTCAGCCTGGATATGATCCGTTCGGGCAACTGGGGACGGAATGTCACCGGCAGCCTGACCGGCGCCCGGCCCGACAGTGCCGGCAGCGCGCGGTATCCGGCCGGAAGCTTCACTACAACGCCCGCGACCGCCCTGGTGGACGGCGAACTGAGGGAAGGTGACATCGTTTGGCTGGTGCTGGATCCCCATCACCCGGCCGGCGCCAAGCTGCGCCGGGAGTACGGCCTGGTCATCGGGCACATCGGCATCGTGATCGTGGCAGAGGAAAAACCCTGGCTGGTGCATGCCGCGAGCAGCGGTCTGGAGGGCTGGTACGAGGGAGGCACGGTGGTCAAGGTGCCTCTGACGGTGTATCTGGACCGGGTCCAGAGATATTACGCGGTCATGGTGACCCGGTTCTGATCAGCCCCGTCAGGGCTTCACCGTCACGGCGATCGTATCGGCCTTGCTTTCGGCCCCGGCAAAGGCCACGGCAATTATCTCCGCCTTGGTGTTGGCAGTCACCACTGGAGTGCGCCAGACGGCGGACCAGTTGTCGGTGCCCGTAGCGGGCAGGTGTGCCGAGCCCGCGCTGGACGAGATATCCACGACCACCGAATCCACCGGGGCGGCGAACAGGTCGCTGAAGGTAACCCCGGCTATGGTCACGTCGGCGTCATTGTCCACCAGAACATTCAACGCCGGCTCCGTGATGGCGATCGGCGGCTGGATCACGTTTACCTCGATGGAGATCATGTCTGTATCGCCGCCCGCCCAGACCGTGGCTGCCAGGGTCAGGGTGGAATCCGCGTCCCACAGGGGGGCGGTCCATTCCGCGGACCAGTTGCTGGTGCCGGAGGCGGGGAAGTGGTCGTCGCCGATGTCGATCGTCACCGAATCCAGCGGCGCGCCGCCAAGGATGCCGGCGGCGGTGCCGGTGAAATTGACCGGCTTGTTGCCCGTCAGGTCAGCGCCCGCCAGCGGGTTGGTGATGGTCACCGCAAGCTGGGTCACCGTCACGGTGATCGCGGTGGTGATCGTCTGGAGGCTGTCCGGGCTGGGCCCGTACCAGGCCTGGGCCCGCAGGGTCACAGGCGTGTCGGCCGTGAAGCGGGGCACAACCCACATGTGGGACCATGTTTCGGTCCCGGTGACATCCACGAAACCGGTGCCGTCTCCCGGATCGAACTTGACCAGAAACACCGATCCGGCTGCCGAACCGGCGGCGCTGGCACCCCGCGCCTGGAACACGGATCCGCCCATGATCACGTCGCCGTCCAGTGGCGCCCAGAAGGATACTTCCGCGGGCTGGATGACGTGGATCACGTAGTCGGTCAGGGTGCCGGATTGGGTCCAGTCGTTGAGGTACTGGACGTAGATGACCTTGTGGCCCGGCTCTGGGCTGAGATCGATCTGGATCGTGGCGTTGTAGGCCAGCCAGGGCGCGCTGGTGAAGTCGGCGCTTTCGGAATAACGCAGGTGAGTGGCGACCGCGCTGGACAGGCCAGCCACGGTGGACTGGTCGGTGACGTGATCTTCGGCCAGGTCCAGCCGGAAGGTAACTTCGGTCAACAGGTCGGGCGTCACCTTGTGCTCGACCAGGCTGTTGAATCCGAAATTACCCTGGAACTGCCCCAGGATGACCTGGGGATTGGCCGAATCAATCAACTCGTAATCTTCATAGGAATCGGAGACGGGTATCCAGGGTGTTGTGGCGGTATCCGCCAAGTCCGCCAAGAACCGCATGTTCAGTACGCCTGCGGTGGGAATGGTCAGATCCACGGTCCTGGTGGCCAGTGTCTTCGGGTCGCCCACCACGGTGAAGGCGGGTTCGAAAGCCACCCTGATGTTCTGCACCGAGGGCACCGATTCGAAACCGTCCGCGAAGGCGACCACGTAAAGGGTCTTGATTTCGTTGTTCCCGGCAGCGGGCCCGAGATCGTAGGTCAGGTTGGTGGGAACCCCGGGTGCGCCGGCCGGCACGATTCGCAGGAAATCGGTGAATGAGGGGTCGAGGGCGATACGCAACTGGTCTCCCTCGGTGACGGTGATTTCGAGATTCGTGAACCGGGTGGCGGTGTGACCGAGTCCGGAGCCTACGATCACCCGGGGGCCGGTGGTCGCCGAATCGGGCGTGGCGTAGGAAGTGATCGAAAAATCGGTGTTCGTGAAGGCCTGGACCAGGAACCAGTGGGTGCTGGTGGGGTCGGGGTTGTCGTAGGAGAAGGTAGAAGTCGGGGTGGTAGTGTGGTCCTCCTCGCCGAGTTGTGAATAGCCGGAATCGCGGAACGCGCTTCTGCTGATGAAGTACTTCGTGATGCCCATATCCTGGGGCTGGTTCCAGGTGATGTTGATGGTGGTGTCGTTGATGGCGTCGGCCTGCGCCTGGAGGGGGTCGCCGCCATCCGGGCCCAGCGGGTCGAAGGGGTTGTCGAAGACGGGCTCCGAGGGCGTGTTCTCGCAGCCCGGCAGCAAGGAAAAGACCGCCGGGATGCCGAGCGCCAGGACGAAGGCGATGATCTTGAACCTGCGCAGGGTCATGTTCGGTTGGCTGCGTTCCATCAGAACTCCCACCGCACCGCGGCGTGCACGGCGGTCAAGGGGAAGGGATAGGTCCACGGTCCGGAATCCAGGGATCCGGTGTCCAACGGCACAGGCCCGGCGCCGGCCTTGACGGAGGGGAAGAACACGATCGCGTCGATGATGCTTATCACGATGGCGCTGCCGGCCACGATCAGCCCCTTGTTACGCAGGTCTTCCTTGTCCACCATGTCGCTGTAGGCCTGATCGGCGGCTTCGTGGTAGCGGGCAATGTCGTCGGCATTGATGGACGAATCGTATTGCTCCTGGAGTTCGAGATAGTCCTTCTGCAGATTGTTGCGCTCAAGTTCGGCAAACAGGGCAACCAGCAGGCCGCCGGCCTCGGCCCCGCTGTAGATCCAGCCACGCGTGCTCCTGCCCAAGTAGTGCTGACCCAGGCCCGCGAAAAGCAGGTTGCTGCTCCAGGCGGTCTTGCGGCTGAAGGGGACCAGACGCACGGCCACTCGCTGCCAGTCGTCACCAGCCGCCAGATTGAGCGTGTATTCATAAGAAACGTGGCCAGGCAATTTGCTCTTGATGGTGTAGATCCCGGGAGAAAGATCCAGTGGCCCGTCCAGGGGAAAGAAGCCCATGGCCTGGTCATTGACGGCCAGGCTGGCGCCGGGCGGACCGGTGATTTCCAGCGTGGCGGCAGGAGCCGTGACGGTAATCATCGCCGCGAGGGTGAAGACAACCAGAAGGGGTAGAAAAAACTGCCTGAACATGGATCTCCCGCTGGGGAATACAGGGGTCGGCCAACTGTAATTTGGAGCAAGTATAGGACAAGGCCTCGGTGATTGCCC
Source organism: uncultured bacterium (assembly GCA_965371575.1). Classification (GTDB taxonomy): domain Bacteria; phylum Krumholzibacteriota; class Krumholzibacteriia; order LZORAL124-64-63; family LZORAL124-64-63; genus JAGLCY01. The sequence goes on along the minus strand of CBDUYZ010000011.1, from coordinate 1,267 downwards.
GTGAAAATGTACTCGTTGAAGGTCCTTCGGTTCCACAATTAGCCCGGATTATTCATGAATCACCGTAGCGAGGGTGTGTATGATCAGATTTGACAGTGCCCTCGCAAGGTTTTGGGACCGAGACGTACCAGTAGGTACGTTGAGGGAGCAAAACCGAGAACGTGCTGTCAAATCTGATCATACGCGGTCGCAGTAGGCGATTCATGAATAATCCGGGTTAAGGTGAAGATGTGGGGAAACGGGAAATCTATCCCTGTTTGGCGAGGGCCAGAGACCGTGATTCCGAACCCGGCCTCCCGGACGGTGCTTTCGTCGGGATCGTCATCCTCGTCCGGCCTCCTTTTTCATGCCACAACCGGTGACAGGCCGCACAGAGAGTCACCAGGTTTTCCGCCTGGTTGCTGCCGCCGCGACTACGCGGCTTGATGTGGTGCACCTCCAAAAACCGCGTTCGCCCGCAACCCGGCGCCCGGCAACGGTGTTTGTCCCTTGCCAGCACCTTTCGGCGTACGCGCAGCGGGATCGTCGTCGTGTTGCGGCCTCCGTGTTCGCAGACAGCGGCGTCGCAGCGCATTCGTTCGGCCTCGGCCCGTCCCAGTTCGCGCTTACCGGCGTCGGTTTGCACGGTCATCCGACCGGTGGCCTCGTCTTCGTGGACGTGGATCTGGACCGGCGATCTGCCGATGAGGGGCCCCCGGGGGCCCCTTTTCGAATCCTCCCTCGATTCCACCAGAGCGGCCAAAGCCTCCAGCATCAACTCGGCCCGATCAGCCGGCACACCACCCAATTTGTGCAGCCGTTCGACCAGCGCTGACCTCCGCGCTTCTTGCTCCGGAGTCAGATCCATTTGGAAGCGCACCGGCAGCTCACGGGGCGCGACCACCGGTGGCATTGAAGGCATCAGTTCGCCCTGGCTCGGATCCGCTTTGGCGGCCTGCCTGGCTTTCTTCACCTCGTGGACCAGCTTCTGGCGCGTGCTTTTTGCCGCCTTCAGCCAGCGATCTTCGGTCTCCGGGGTGGCCACCGAGACGATTTCCCGGGCTTTCGTGTAGCCGATTTTCCCGGCGGCCATCGCCTCCCGGACGGCGGGCAGTTTGTCCAATTGCCCAGCCAACCGAATGAAATCCCGGGTCCGGGACTTGGAAAAACCCAGTTCCTGGATTGCGTACTGATTGATGGAGGAGTGACCCAGATCGCGGAAGAGGCCACGTCGCATGACCTCGCCGAACCACAACACGGCACACTGGTGAGCCTGTTCCACGGCCTT